>JBGSVR010000414.1:0-12124 GCA_041752855.1 Thermosynechococcaceae cyanobacterium | reverse complement strand
AGGTGATGTATGGCTGCAATTCTTGAATTAACCCATGAAAATATCGAAACGGTTTTGGATGAACTGCGTCCTTACCTAATGGCAGATGGTGGAAACGTAGAACTCGTAGAAGTAGAAGGCCCCGTAGTTCGGGTGCGGCTTCAGGGCGCGTGTGGCTCTTGCCCTAGCTCAACCATGACGCTGAAGATGGGCATTGAACGGAAGCTCAAGGACAGCATTCCTGAAATTTCTGAGGTTGAGCAGGTTATTTAGCTGTGTGAGTTAGGGCTGCATTTATGACAGCCCTGATTTAGGCTGAGCCAATGGTCTCTAGGGCGGCTTCTAGGGCGATCGCTACATGAGTCCAGTGGGTGCCGCCCTGACAAAACGCGATGTACGGCTCTCGTAGGGGACCGTCGGCAGAAAACTCAGAGGTGCTGCCGTCAATAAAGGTGCCGCCTGCCATGACCACTTCACTGGCATAACCAGGCATTTCGCCAGGAACCGGATCGAGGTATGCGCCGACGGGAGAATTTTGCTGAATTGCGCGGCAAAACGCCTTCAGTTTTTCGGGCGAACCCAGCTTAATCGCCTGAATCACGTCTCGACGCGGTGCTTCAGGTAAAGGATTCACCGGATAGCCAAGCTGTTGAAAAACCAGTGCCGTCAGATGATTGCCCTTCATGGCTTCACCCACCATCTGTGGTGCTAAAAATAAGCCTTGAAATAGCAAACGATGCTGGTCGAAGGTCGCACCGCCGTGGCTACCGATACCAGGGCTGGTGAGGCGATTGCAGGCCGCTTCGACTAAATCTGCACGCCCTGCAACATAGCCGCCTGCCGTGGCGATCGTACCGCCAGGATTTTTAATCAGGGAACCCGCCATTAGGTCTGCACCCACGGCGGTTGGTTCTTGGGTATCTACAAATTCGCCGTAGCAGTTGTCTACAAAGCAGACTGTATTAGGGTTTTGCGCTTTAACAAGAGAAACAATTTTTTCGATGTCTTGAATGCTGAGGCTGGGTCGCCAAGCATAGCCACAGGAGCGCTGAATATGGACTAGGCGCGTATGGGGCTGAACCGATTGAGCGAGAGCCTGCCAGTCCATCATCCCTTCGGGCGTAAGCTCAAGCTGGCGATAGTGAACGCCAAAGTCGATGAGAGAGCCTTGGCCTTGCCCTCGTAGCCCAATCACTTCTTCGAGGGTGTCGTAGGGTGCGCCTGCGACTGCCAGCATTTCGTCACCAGGGCGCAGTACGCCAAAGAGGGCACAGGCGATCGCATGAGTACCCGAAACAAACTGAACCCGCACTGCGGCGGCCTCTGCACCCATGATTTCAGCAAAAACCTGGTCTAGTACCTGACGACCTAGGTCATCATGTCCGTAGCCCGAGACGCTGGCAAAGTGGTGAGTTCCGACCCGGTGATGGCGGAAAACCCTCAAAACTTGGCGTAGGTTTTCCTTGACTTGAGCGTCAATTTTAGAAAAGATAGGAGTGAGTATATTTTCTGCGGACTGTAACTGCGCACTCGCGTTTGACATGTGAATCATTAAGCAGAAATGTTAATTTGGTTTACAAATGTTAATATGCGTGAGAATAGTTTGAGCTAAATCCAGAAGCTGCCCCTACCTATTGCAGACAGCAAGGCTTAAGCGGTCTTGTTTGTCATCGCGTCAACATCGAGCCTAAAGGCTAGAGGTTAAGGCTACCGCAGATGAAGCTCACCCTGTCAACTTTTACTGAAAGGTCTTTGGATGACTGCTGCAACAACCTCTACAAAACCGCCGATTTCTTGGCCTGTCGTTTTTTTTATGGCGGCCATTCACATTGGCGCTCTATTTGCGCTGCTGCCGAGCAACTTTAGCTGGAATGCCGTTGGGCTAATGCTTGTGCTGCACTGGATTACAGGCGGATTAGGCATCACACTAGGATGGCACCGCTTACTCAGTCACCGTAGTTTTGTGACACCTAAGTGGCTAGAGTATTTCTTCGCCTTTTGCGGAGCTTTGGCCTGCGAGGGTGGAATCATTGAGTGGGTTGGCCTCCATCGCAACCATCACGTCTACTCCGATCAAGAAAAAGATCAGCACAATTCAAATTTTGGCTTCTGGTGGAGCCACATGGGCTGGATGCTGCGGGAAGTGGCAGCGAAAAAAGACGTTGAGAAACTCACAAAAGACATTAACCAAGATCCGTTCTACCGCTTTCTAGACACATACTTTTTGCCTATCCAGATTGCGTTTGGCGTAGTGCTGTATGCATTTGGTGGCTGGTCGTTTGTGGTTTGGGGCATTTTTATGCGCCTAGTGCTGGTCTATCACTGCACTTGGTTTGTGAACAGCGCGACTCACAAATTTGGCTACCGTACCCATGAGTCTGGTGATATGTCTACGAACTGCTGGTGGGTTGCTCTTTTAACTTACGGCGAAGGCTGGCATAACAATCATCATGCGTTTCCTCATTCTGCCCGTCATGGTTTGCAGTGGTTTGAGATTGACACAACCTGGATGATGATTTCTCTACTGAAAAGCTTGCGCTTGGCGACGAAGGTACGTCTTGCGGAGATTCGTCCGGTCGCATAGACTCGTCTTTTACGATGGCAAGTTGCTGAGTAAATGAATCGCGCTTTCTAAGCTTCTAAATCTTTGTTGCTCTATGCTAGTCTGATTGGATTTAGCTTGGCATCAAAGGGTTAGAAGCTTTTTTGATGAAGATGAAGTATTTCTGCCACTCCGGCTCAAAACAACCCAGCAGAATAACAAGGGCGGAAATAATCGTCAACCCATATTTTGAATGCTTTCGACAATGGCTGGATTCAAATATTTGCGTAAGCGGTGAAGCGTTACAGGGTTTTTCCGTTTTTCAGCTTCCGCCATTGCAATGAGGTGATCTAGCTGTAGGTTTAAAGCATCTAGCCGCAGGTTATCTTCCTGCATCCGAGCAACATTCTTTGCTCTTGTCTGCGCATCAGGAATAATTCGATGGCTCATCATGGCAAATCCCAAGCTCTTTTTATTTCTTGAATGCTTGCCTCAACGCTATCAACGGTCGCTAAGGCACCTTCAATAGACTGAGCCAATAAATCTAGCATAGCAATAGAAGCTAAGGGCTGCATTTCTGAAATCGCTAGTGCCAACGTGTGCAGACGATTATAGAATGCCCTTAATCGATCTGCCGAGTTTTGCAGTTCTCCCAACTCCGCAATCGTCTCTGAGTTTTCACCAAAGTTTGTAAATAGATTAAATTCAGTTGCCTTTGCTTCATGCACTAATGCGACTAGCTGCTGAAGTAATTGAAAGACTGTGTTTAGCGTTTGAGGAGATAGTTTTGCCATAGTTTTTTAATCTTAGTCTGTCTCTGGCAATCAACATGGACGCCTCCACCTTCTCCAAGGGTTAGCGCTATCGTGGTAGCTGAGGTATCGCCCTTTGCATCTCACTATGAAAGATTTTTCGATTCAGGCTCCCTTTGAACCGATGGGCGACCAACCTAAGGCGATCGCCCAGCTCACCACGTCTCTCCAATCTGGCAACCAATACCAAACCCTCCTAGGCGCAACGGGTACAGGCAAAACCTTCACCGTTGCCCAAGTGATTCAAAAAATTGGTAAACCCACCCTGGTCTTAGCCCATAACAAAACCCTAGCAGCGCAGCTTTGCAACGAACTGCGTGAGTTCTTTCCCCACAATGCGGTCGAATACTTTGTTAGCTATTACGACTACTATCAGCCCGAAGCCTATATTGCAGTTACCGATACCTACATCGAGAAAACGGCTTCGATTAATGAAGAAATAGACATGCTGCGTCACTCTGCCACGCGCTCTTTGTTTGAGCGCAAGGACGTGATTGTGGTGGCTTCGATTAGCTGTATTTATGGGTTGGGGATGCCCTCTGAGTACCTGAAAGCATCCATTCCGCTGATGGTGGGGACGGAGGTGAATCAGCGGCAGTTGCTGCGATCGCTTACCAATATTCAGTACACCCGTAACGATATAGACCTAGGACGCGGCTGCTTTAGGGTGCGGGGGGATGTGCTTGAAATTGGCCCCGCCTATGAAGATCGGATTGTGCGGGTTGAGTTTTTTGGGGATGAAATTGACGCGGTGCGGCTGGTGGATCCAGTCACAGGCGAAATTTTGCAGAGCTTGGATGGACTGAATATTTACCCTGCCCGTCACTTTGTGACCCCGACCGAGAAGTTGGAGGCTGCGATCGCCGCCATTGACCTCGAAATGCAGGAGCAGGTCGCCCATTTAGAAAGTGAAGGCAAACTTCTAGAAGCCCAGCGTCTAAGCCAGCGCAGCCGCTATGACCTAGAGATGCTGCGGGAAGTGGGCTACTGCAACGGCGTTGAAAACTACTCTCGCCATTTAGCGGGGCGTAATGCGGGCGATCCGCCAGAGTGTTTGGTAGATTACTTCCCGAAGGACTGGCTGCTGGTGGTGGATGAATCTCACGTCACGGTGCCGCAGTTGAGGGGGATGTACAACGGCGACCAGGCTCGCAAAAAGGTGCTGATTGACCACGGCTTTCGGCTACCCAGCGCGGCAGATAACCGCCCCCTAAAGTCTGAGGAATTTTGGGAGAAGGTGTCTCAATGCATTTTTGTCTCTGCAACCCCTGGCGATTGGGAGATTGGGATTTCAGAAGACCGCATTGTGGAGCAGGTGATTCGGCCGACAGGTGTGCTGGATCCAGAGCTGTTTGTACGACCCACCGAAGGGCAAATTGATGATCTGCTGGGTGAAATTCAAAAGCGGGTGCAGTTGAGTGAGCGAACTTTGGTCACAACGCTGACCAAACGCATGGCGGAGGACTTAACGGAGTATTTTCAAGAGCGCGGCATCCGAGTGCGGTATCTTCACTCAGAAATCCAGACCATTGAGCGCATTGAGATTTTGCAGGATTTGCGCAAGGGCGTTTTTGATGTGCTGGTGGGGGTAAACCTTTTACGAGAGGGTTTGGATTTGCCGGAGGTTTCTTTGGTGGCGATTTTAGATGCTGATAAGGAAGGGTTTTTACGGGCGAAGCGATCGCTGATTCAAACGATTGGTCGCGCTGCCCGTCACGTCAAAGGACAGGCCATTCTTTACGGTGACAACCTGACAGATAGCATGGCTGCTGCAATCGCAGAAACTGAACGGCGGCGAGTCATTCAGCAGGCGTACAACGAAAAACACAATATTACGCCCACTTCTACTAAATCTCGATCTGGTAATGCAATTTTGGCATTTTTAGATGTGTCTCGTCGCCTCAATGCCCAGGATCTCGAAACGGTCTTTGAGCAGGTGGATGAACTACCGCTCGAAGATATCCCGATGCTGATTCAGAAGCTAGAGGCGCAGATGAAAGAGGCTGCGAAGAATCTGGAGTTTGAAGAGGCAGGGAAATTCCGCGATCGCATTAAGCTGCTGCGGGAAAAGCTGATCGGCAACCGGAACTAGGTCGGTGGAGAGTGCCCAGTGGACTAGAATTAAATCAACTTTTTAGAGATTCAGACTTATCCGCTGGGTTCAAAACCGCACTGCCCGCTAGTGACACTTCAGCGTTTACTGAGGAGGCCGTACAATCATTTCCTCAAGCAGTCGCGTTTGGGTTTTGGGGTTGTAGCCAATCAGTTTGATGTAGCTGCGGGGATTCGCCTTAACGCAGTCCATAATCCCTTCCACCGCTTTCGCCGCATTCTCAGGAGCCTGACTCCAAGGCCAGCTTCGCCAAATATTGCCAGATTTTTCTCGCGGTGACGCTATCTCTAAACTGAGCCGTCCACCCTTTCGTAAAGACTGCTCTAGCAATCGCTCAATAGGAGCAATGGAAACATGACTAGGCCAGTCTTGGGGCGGCGTGACAGCTCCAAAATCAACAGCAGCCTTATGCTCTAGCGGACGCTCTACAAAAGATGTTTTCTGACCATTTTGAACTAGATTCTTGGGTGCCGTGGGTTCTGCCGTTAAGTCTTGCCCAGAGACACCTTGCCCAGAGACATACGCTTGAGCAAGCTGCGATCGCACCAGTCTATTTTGCTCTGTCACCATCTCAGAACCTAGGGTAATCAGGTGATCTAAGGTTACTGCTGTCCTTACTGCGCTCAGGGTTTTGTCAGGGTTATTGACCAAATGAGAAGACACACGGTCTACCCCAACCTGCCGAATAAACGCACGAACCTGCTCATCGTAAACGCGCGATCGCAGGGCACCAAAGAAGTCTACAGACTGGTTTGGGAACGTTGCCACCAGCCTTTCTACATCGGCAACAGACAGACGATCTTCTTCAAAAATGCCAGCAACGATGCCAAGGCGATCCTCAAGAGAAGGTTCCCAGTAAAATTTGTCCATCCGCCCGTCCCGTACCAGCGGCGCATAGAGCGTCGAAAAGTCATTCCCCGTCACAATGATGGGCACCCGTGGCGTGGGCTGTGTTTCGTAGCTGCCTGGGAGCTGTACGTCGGTTGGGTTATCGGCAATATTCATCAAGGTACCGTTCACAAGCTGGGTGTTAACGGTGTACTGCGTCGTTTTATCCATCCGACCCGCACCCGCGTCTAAGTCATTAATGAGCAGCACACACATCTTGCCGCGCACTTTAATAAGATCGGCCGCCTCTCGATAGCGCGAGCGAATCAGCCGCACCGGATCGCCTGCGTCAGGGCTTTCTAGTTCACCTGCTGACATCCGCACAGGCTCAATACCCATGAGCTTAAACACCAGCTCACACTGAAACGACTTCCCCTCGCCCTTGCGTCCATGCACGCCCAAAATGACCGGAACCCGAACGCCGGGTAGGTCCATAAAGTTTTTGGTAATGTGAATCGCAACTTTATCGAGAAAGCGAGGTGAGACGTAATAACTCATTACAGATTCAGCGTGTAGACCTTCTCCATTATGAAGCGTGGTGCGCCCCCAACAGGAACGATTTTCAAGAGTCTCAGCTTTATCCCTTTTACGAGAAAATTAGTATACTGTATACAAGAACTCAGTTTTTAAGTAATCGGCATGTTAGTGTAAAACGCTGTTTGAAAGCATTTAGTTGATAGAGCAAGAAATTGTCATGACCGTTATTTCAATGCTTTCGGTAAACTGCGATCGCCTCAACCGCAGTCTGTTCCAGCTTGCAGAAATTGGGAAGCTGCCCAATGAAGGGGTTTGTCGCCTTGCCTTTAGCACAGAAGATCTGCTGGCGCGACAGTTGGTGCAGTCGTGGATGGTGGAAGCAGGCATGACGGTTTGCACAGACAAGGCCGGAAACATTATCGGTCGATATGCGGGGCGTTCTGAACAGGCCGCAGCCTTAGCAACAGGCTCTCATATAGATACGGTTCCGGTAGGAGGCCGCTATGACGGTTGCTTGGGCGTACTAGCAGGCATTGAAATGGTGCGGGTGCTTCACGAAAACAACGTGAGACTACACCATCCCATTGAAGTCATTGTGTTTACCGATGAAGAGCGCTCGGTCATTGGCGCAAAAGCAATGGCAGGGGAAATTCAAGAAGGCCCAGATTACTACGCGCGCTTAGATGGCACCTCCATTCAAGCTTGCCTCACCAAAATTGGCGGGGACTGGTCACAGATTGCTACGGCAAAACGCGATCGCACTGAGTTTGCGGCCTTTGTAGAACTGCATGTTGAGCAGGGCGGTGTGCTAGAGAACATGGGCACTGCCATTGGCGTAGTAGACGGCATTGTGGGTCAGTACCGCTTTGCCGTCACCGTTGTAGGCCGAATGAACCACGCAGGCACAACGCCTATGTCCATGCGTAAAGATGCGTTGGTTGCCGCTGCGCAGGTGGTGCTGGCAGTCAACAAAATTGCGATAGAAACCCCAGGCGATCAGGTTGCAACCGTCGGCTGTCTTAATGTTTCACCCAATGCAACCAATACGGTTCCGGGCAGGGTGGATCTGAGAATTGACCTGCGAGATCTGTCTCAGGCGCATCTGAAGCGTCTGGTTACGCTGATGGAGACAGAATTTGCGGCGATCGCCACTGCCACCGACACCCAAATTACAATGCGCGAAACGCTCCATATTTTGCCTACCCTAGCGGCACCTCACATTAAAGACATCATTCAGCAGGTTTGTGAAAATGCGGGATTGAGCTACCTTCACCTGCCCAGTCGTGCCGGACACGATGCCCAAGAAATGGGGCGCTTTACCAACATGGGTATGATTTTTGTGCCTAGTCGAGACGGCCTAAGTCATTCTGAAGCGGAATATACATCGCCTGAGCAGTGCGCCCAGGGTGCAAACGTACTGCTACAGACGTTTCTAGCGCTAGATCAGCGCTATGCCATTTGACCTATCGCGCCCAGTAAATAACGTATTTTTCAATCACGGCAAAGAAGCCGTAGAGCAAAATCCCTAACACGGCTAAACCCAGCAGTGCAGCAAAGGCTAACGGCACATCAAAGCTGGAGCTGGCCTGCACAATTAGATACCCCATGCCGCCATTGGATGCCACAGACTCTGAAATAACAGAACCCACAAAGGCAAAGGATGCGGCAATTTTGAGAGAAGCAAACAGGTACGGTAAGGTGTGAGGCCAGCCCACTTTCTGAAAGACCTCAACCTGAGACGCACCCAGCGATCGCAGTACATCCTTCATTTCTGGCTCTACGGTATCTAGCCCCAGCGCAACATTAACGGCGATGGGAAAAAAGGCGAGTAGGAAAGCCGTCAAAATAGCTGGAATTTCGTTTGCACCAAACCAGACTGCTAACAGCGGCACAAGCGCAACCTTGGGAATGGTATTAAAACCAACCAGCAGTGGATACAGCGTGAGGTAGGCGAATCGAGAATAGCCGATAGAGAAGCCTAGGACGACTCCCGTGGCGATCGCCAGGGCAAAGCCCAGTAATGTGGTGACTAAAGTTCGCCAGCCAGCCGCAAGAAGCTGTGGGTTGTACTGCACTGCGGCCTCCACAATTTTAGAAGGCGCAGGTAGCGTAAAGGGCGGAATCTTAAAAATGAGAACCGCTAGCTCCCATAAGACAAATAAAAGAACCGTCGCGACGAAGGGGAGTAAAAAAGTCCCCGTCTTCGACTTCATCATTTTGCTAATATCCATGAAAATCAGCCTTAGATGTTAGGAAAAGAACCGAATTAGTTATGGTGAATATGGCTTCGGATTTCGGAAAATAGATGATTAAATTCGTCCGACAGCTCCATTTCCAAGGTTCGAGGACGGGGCAAGTTTATCTTGACCGTGCGGATAATATTGCTGGGACGAGGCCCCATTACATAGACGGTATCTGACAAAAAGACCGCTTCTCGAAGGTCGTGAGTAATCAGAATGCCCACACAGCGCACCTTCATCCAGAGCTGCTGAAGCATTCCCCACATTTCTTCGCGGGTGAAGGCATCTAAGGCTCCAAACGGCTCATCTAGCAGCAAAATCTCTGGCTGATGAATGAGCGATCGACATAAAGAAGCCCGTTGACGCATCCCGCCAGACAACTGCCACGGATACTGCTTTTGAAAGTCTTGGAGGCGCACGGTCGTCAATAGCTCCTGCGCCATCTCCGCAAATTGAGCCTTCTTTTCTTTGTACTCTCGCTTGTAGGGCTGCACCACCTCAAGAGGCAGCAGCACATTGTCAAGGGTGGTTCGCCAAGGCAGCAGTACCGGATTTTGGAACGCAATACCCACGTTTTTTAGCGGCTTTTTAATTTTGTCGCCTCGACAGCGAATTTCTCCAATCGGGGCGGGGCTTAACCCTGACACCATCCTTAAAATAGATGTCTTTCCGCAGCCGCTGGGTCCCACAAAAGAGACAAACTCACCAGGCTTAATCGAAAGGTGAACGTCATCAATAATGCGCCGCATCGACCCTTCAAAGGGGTACTCTAGCCCCACATGATCAAATTCTAGGAGCGGCGGCTGGTCGGCAGTAGGTGCCGCAGAAGAGGTAGAAGCAACAAGGGGCTGAGCCATAACGTTAGGGGGATAAAAGACATTTAAGATAAAGGCTTGCGCTCTGCGACAGGCGGCACTTGGCGATCGGCCTTAGGGGGCAAAAATTGATCGGTAAAAACGTCTGCGACCTTAGGGCTGCCTGGCAGCTTAAATCCTGTAACCGTTTGGTCAATGCTTTTCTGAAGGCGCTTTGGATCGCTGGCACCAAGACCGATGCGATCAACTTCAGGTGACAAAAACATCCGCTCTAGGGCAATCTGAAGGCGAGCTTTTTCTGCCTCACGGCTGATAAGCTTGCTTTGATCTGCGGCAACTACTGCATCCAATCCAGCGGTGGGGTCTTTGATGACGTCCTGCACACCTTTCAGGTATGCCTTGACAAAAGATTTTACAACTTCAGGATTTTTGTCAATATAGTCAGCTTTTGCCAAAATTGCGTTGCCGTAGAAGTCTAACCCCGACTCGTCATAGTAGAACACCTGAAGGTCGTCCATTTTCTTCCCGCCCTTCAGCAAACTAGGAATCACTGAGGTTGAAAAGCCGCTAACTGCATCCACCTGCCCCTGAAGCAAAAAAGTTTCCCGTAGCTTTGGCTCCATCGTCATCCAAGTCACAGAGTCAGGCGCGATGCCTACTTCTTTAGCAAAGAGTGGGAAGAGCTTACGAGGCCCATCGCCTGCTGGCGCGCCTAGCTTTCTAGTCGCTAAATCTTTCGGTGTTGCAATGCCTTTATCTTTGAATGTCACAATTGCAAATGGCGCACGGTTTTGAATCATTGCAACGGCCTTGATTTTCTCAGCAGGATTTTTACTGTTGAACTCAAGAGTGTTGTATATGTCGCTAAACGCGAGGTCAAATTTGCCAGTGCCCAGCTTACTAATGGTGTCGTTGTTGCCAAACCCTCGCTCAAAGCTGACATCAAGCCCTTCTTGCTTAAAGTAGCCTTTATTAATTGCAACCACCAAGGGGGCATCTAAGCTTTGCATCAAAAAGGAAAGCTGCACTCGAATCGCTTTTAAATCCTTATTGGCGAGACTAGAGGCTGCTGGGCTTTCGCTGCCTCCAGAGGCATTGGGAGCGCTAGATGACTGCAAACATCCGCCAAATGCTAGAGAGAGCAGCAAAAATATTCCTAGTCCAAAAAAACGCTTCATACTAAATTTCACTCTTCACAAAACAGTTATTTCAGACATAAAAGCATTTCATTTAGGCAAAACTGACTCTACACGCCTAAAAATTACAACTCTATTGACATATTTTATTGAACTTTTTTACGACGTGAAATGGATAATCG
This sequence comes from Thermosynechococcaceae cyanobacterium, assembly GCA_041752855.1. Taxonomy (GTDB): domain Bacteria; phylum Cyanobacteriota; class Cyanobacteriia; order Thermosynechococcales; family Thermosynechococcaceae; genus JAAURS01. Next base: position 940 of record JBGSVR010000414.1, on the reverse strand, counting down.
TTCAAAATCAATTTTTGCTAGAAACATAGAACTTAAGATTGTTATTGAGTAATATACTTAGCAGTATTCTGTATACAGACTCTCAAAATCTAAAGCTAAGAGTCTAATACTTCTGTAGTAAAGAATACTTTTTTGAGTGGTGAGGGGTAGAAAATGTGTCTTAAAAGTGCAGTTTTGCTGACTTTTGCTTGGTAGAAGCAGGTACACCTTAGATTAAAAATGCTTGTGTAATCAAGAGAGTAAATAAAATGATCAAGCCCCTTGTTTGCCAACCTGTTAGGCATAGGAATCACATTCATTGTTTCTGAAACAGCGCTATGCCTTGCCGTATATTGAAATATTTTGCATTAGGTATTCGAGAATACAGATAGGATAAACATTCTCTTTTTAAGATTCTGCATACAGAATACAGGAAATAATAAATTAGCTGTCAATAGCTTGTTTAGACCAAAAGGCTAAAGCTTATTCTGTTCGTGTTAGATCGTTTTTGATCTGATGCTTTTTTAGGGTGTGAGGAAATAGCTTGTGAAAAATCTACAAAAATTTTGGATGGGGATGCCCGTCGTTACTTTGGCTGCTTGGTTGATGAATCAGGCTGTGGTGATTGCAGAGTCTTCTGCGAGATCAGAAGTGCCGTTGTCCACGTCCGCTGTGCCGGAAAGCATGATAGGCAACCAATCAGCTCTAGAGGTTCAGCCAGAGAATGCTAGCCCAATCAGCGATCGCATTATTCCACTTTCTAGTTTTACGGCAGCGTCACCGTCGGATGCTGAACCGCAGAATCTAACCAATGCGGAGGTCGTGATTGATCAGGTTACTTCTGTCTCTCAGCTCTCTGATGTGCAGCCTACCGACTGGGCATTTCAGGCTTTACAGTCTTTAGTAGAGCGGTATGGCTGTATTGCAGGCTATCCAGACGGCACGTTTCGCGGCAATCGCG
>JBGSVR010000413.1:0-2952 GCA_041752855.1 Thermosynechococcaceae cyanobacterium | reverse complement strand
CTATCAACTCGAAAAGCTTTCATGCTCACGTTAGTTTTTGATCATTTTCAATAAATACTGACCATATCCGTTTTTAAGTAAATCCTGACTCAAGTACTTGACCTGTTCTCCAGAAATATACTTCATTCGATAGGCAACTTCTTCAATACAGTCGATTTTCAGCCCTTGTCGCTGCTCAATGGTTTCCACAAAAGCCGAAGCCTGGAGCAAACTCTCATGGGTTCCCGTATCTAACCACGCTACGCCACGCCCCAAAGTTTCAACCTTAAGCTGCCCTTTCGCCAAATACACTTTATTAACATCCGTAATCTCTAGCTCTCCCCTTGGCGATGGCTGTAGCTGAGCTGCAATCTCAACCACCTGATTATCGTAAAAGTATAAACCCGTTACTGCATAGTTAGACTTAGGAGCCTGAGGCTTTTCCTCAATTGAAGTAACTCGCCCTTCCTCGTCAAACGCCATCACCCCATAGCGCTCAGGGTCATTGACCTGATAGCCAAATACAATACCGCCCGTTTGCAGCGTACTTGCAGCTTGCAGCTTCTCACTCAAAGACTCCCCATAAAAGATGTTGTCACCTAAAATCAGAGCTATATTGTCCTCGCCAATAAATTTACGCCCAATAATAAACGCCTGTGCCAATCCCTCTGGTCGGGGCTGCTCCTCATAGACCAACTTCATTCCTAGCTGGCTTCCATCTCCTAATAGTCGATAAAACAGCGGTAAATCCTGTGGTGTCGAAATAATCAAAATTTCCCGAATCCCCGCCAACATTAGCGTTGAGAGCGGGTAGTAAATCATCGGCTTATCATATACAGGCATAAGCTGCTTCGAGATTACCCGCGTCACCGGATACAGCCGCGTGCCGGAACCACCCGCCAAAATAATGCCTTTCATTCACTCCTCCCTATAAAAATAGATCCTATTCTTCCCAACCCTGGGAACATGTGGTTCAGCCTCTTCCTGCGCCATAGCTTCAGCAGGAGGTAAGGTAATGCAGAAGTTTAGCCATATACCTTTGCGTTTAGGCCAAGCTAGACGAGAAAAACAAAAACTTTACCAACCCAGCCACCAAACCACCGATAACAGCAATAAATAAACTTCTAGAGACAATCTCCTCATTGCCAATACGACGGTCAATTGAGTCAACCTTTGCCTCTAAAGACCCAATCTTTCCTTCCAGATTGCCCTGAAGCGTACTAATTTTTCCCTCCAGATTGCTCTGAAGCGTACTAATCTTTCCTTCTAGGTTGCCCTGGAGCGTGTCAATTTTTCCGTCAAGTCGGGCAATCTCAGTGGCGACATGAGCTAACCCTACATCAATTTTTTTGTCTAGCTCCGCAGCCCTCAGATCGCTTTTCTTGTCTAACTCAGAAAACTTAGTAAGGATAAGCTCTTTGAGTTCTTGCGTGGTAACTTCAGCCATTGCCTCATTTCCTGTCCCAACAGATAGCTTTACCGTAACCCAAAGCAAAGCCTGAGTTAGGCAGTCAACCCTAATCGCTCTCGCTTATAGTTTTGAGACGTTACCGCCTTACACCAGTCTGGGTTATCTAGGTACCACTGCACAGTCTTCCGTAAGCCAGATTCAACATCTTCTTGAGGTGACCAGCCTAGCTCCTGATTGAGTTTACTAAAGTTGATCGCATACCGACGATCATGCCCAGGACGATCCGTGACGTAGCTCACCAAATTGAGGTGAGGTGCATAGGCAGAATTCGGCAGTAGCTCATCCAAAATCTGGCACAACTTCTGCACTAGCCATAGGTTTGTCCGTTCTGCTGCACCACCTACGTTGTAAGTTTCACCAGGTCTACCTTTTTCGGCAACGAGGGCGATCGCCCGACAGTGGTCTTCCACAAATAGCCAGTCCCGTATATTCTGCCCATCTCCATAAACCGGAAGGGGCTTACCCTCTAGGGCATTCAAAATCATCAGCGGAATCAGCTTTTCTGGGAACTGATAGGGACCGTAGTTATTAGAGCAATTGGTAATGAGCGTCGGTAGACCATAGGTATGGAAATAAGCCCTCACTAAATGGTCAGAGCTGGCCTTAGAAGCAGAATAGGGGCTGTTGGGTGCATAGGGTGTCGTTTCAGAAAAGGCATCATCGTCTAGCGCTAAAGAGCCAAACACCTCATCCGTGGAAACGTGCAGAAATCGAAAGGCTTCTTGAGCGTCTTTTGCTAACCCTTTCCAGTAGCTGCGCGTTTCTTCTAAAAGATTGAACGTCCCCATCACGTTGGTTTGCACAAAGGCATCAGGGCCATCAATCGAGCGATCAACGTGGGTTTCTGCGGCAAAATTAAGGATGATATCTGGCTGGTACTGGGTCAGCAGGTCGCGGACGAGGGGGCGATCGCCAATATCCCCTTCCACAAACACATGGAGCGGGTCAGACTCCAGCGTCTTCAGCGTGACTAAATTTCCGGCATAGGTGAGCTTATCTAAATTAATAATGCGAACGTCAGACAATTTCCGCTGCTGAAGGACAAAATTGCCCCCAATAAAGCCAGCTCCACCCGTCACCAAAATCGTTTTCATAAGTCAAAAATATAGATCAACACCAAAAATACTTACTTTGCCAGAATAATACCTTGGCGCACGAGTGCATCCATCACTTCATCTACACAAGTTTCCAAGGGCTTGGTGCCCGTCTCTACCACTAGTTCCGCAGCCTCAGGCGCTTCATAGGGCGAAGAAATACCCGTAAACTCCGTAATTTGGCCAGAGCGCGCTTTTTGATACATGCCCTTCACATCACGCCCTTCACAGACGGCTAAGTCCGCCTTACAGTAAACCTCAAAAAACTCGCCGTCTCCCACCATCTGCCGAACGCGATCGCGATCTGCCCGAAAGGGAGAAATAAAGGCCGTCAGCGTAATCACTCCAGCCTCAATAAAAAGCTTGGCAACTTCTCCCACACGCCGGATGTTCTCAGTCCGATCCGCC
>JBGSVR010000412.1:0-3039 GCA_041752855.1 Thermosynechococcaceae cyanobacterium | reverse complement strand
TTTCACTTCCTGTTAGGTTGTGCCTGCTACCTCGGACGCCAGTGGGAACTCTCCTACCGCCTCGGAATGCGTCCTTGGATTTGTGTCGCTTACGCCGCACCACTATCTGCCGCCACCGCAGTATTCCTCATCTACCCCATCGGACAAGGTTCATTCTCAGATGGAATGCCCCTGGGTATTTCTGGAACCTTCAACTTCATGTTTGTGTTCCAAGCCGAGCACAACATCTTGATGCACCCCTTCCACATGTTGGGCGTCGCTGGCGTCTTCGGCGGTTCACTCTTCAGTGCAATGCACGGCTCCTTGGTAACCTCTACCTTAGTTCGTGAAACAACTGAAGTCGAATCTGCGAACTACGGCTATAAGTTTGGTCAAGAAGAAGAGACCTACAACATCGTTGCAGCCCATGGTTACTTCGGTCGGTTGATCTTCCAATATGCATCATTCAACAACAGCCGTCAGCTGCACTTCTTGCTCGCAGCATGGCCTGTGATTGGGATTTGGATGACCTCATTGGGCATCAGTACAATGGCATTCAACCTGAACGGATTCAACTTCAACCACTCCATTGTTGATTCTCAAGGTAATGTCATCAACACTTGGGCAGATGTACTGAACCGCGCGAACTTGGGCTTTGAAGTGATGCATGAAAGAAATGCGCATAACTTCCCTCTCGATTTGGCTGCTGGTGAGTCTGCGCCTGTGGCAATGACTGCTCCTGCAATCAACGGTTAATTTATAACTGAACTAGTTTAGAAGAAGCGCTCCCCTTAGAGGAGCGCTTTTTTATTATTTAATACGCCTTCTGTAATGAGTAGAAACGCTCTTGCATATATCCACTAAGACGGTTTTAGACTTGTGCTGTGGCGGTTTCTATCATGTTGATAGTGTTACCAGCCTAATGTTGTTACAAGTCATGAATAAGTGCGTTAAACTGGCTGGCGTTAGTGCTGTCAGAGGTTAAGACAAAAGATGGGTGCAAAGCCGAAACAAAGAGAGCCAATGGTTGCTAAGGCACAAGCCAATGGTTGCGCCCATCCGCCTGAAGCAATTGAGCTACTGTCTACTGCGCCCTGGTCTGTAGAAGATAGCGAAGCGCTTTACCAGATTCGAGGTTGGGGAGAACCCTATTTTTCGGTTAACGAAGCGGGGCATGTCATTGTGGCACCCAAAGGCGATCGCGGTGGCTCCCTCGATCTCTACGATTTAGTCAACGCCCTCAAACAGCGAGAGATTCACTTACCCCTGTTAATCCGCTTTGCCGATATTTTAGAAGACCGCATTGAGCGCCTGAATGCCTGTTTTGCCAAGGCGATCGCCCGCTATAACTATCCTGGGGTCTATCGGGGGGTGTTTCCAGTTAAGTGCAATCAGCACCGTCACTTAGTTGAAGATCTGGTCAAGTTTGGGAAGTCGCATCAGTTTGGGTTAGAGGCTGGCTCTAAGCCCGAATTAATGATTACCTTGGCGATGCTAGACACACCTGGGGCACTGCTAATCTGCAACGGCTATAAAGACAGCGAATATATTGAAGCCGCAATTTTAGCGCAGCGGCTAGGGCAAAAATGCGTGATTGTTTTAGAACAGGTAGAAGAAGTAGACTTGGTCATTGAGTCTAGCCGTAAGCTGGGTATTGCCCCTATGGTGGGCTTACGGGCAAAGCTGACCGCCAAGGGCGAAGGGCGCTGGGGTACATCTGCTGGCGATCGCGCTAAATTTGGCCTCACCATTCCCGAAATTATCCAGGCGGTAGAAAAACTCAAGAGTGCCGATCTGCTGAACTCCCTTCAGCTCCTGCATTTTCATATTGGCTCCCAAATTTCTTCTATTGGCGTGATTAAAGATGCCCTGAAAGAAGCCAGCCAAATTTATGGCGAGCTGGTCAAGCTGGGCGCACCCATGGGGTACCTAGACGTGGGCGGTGGCCTTGCCGTAGATTATGACGGCTCTAAAACCAACTTCTACGCCTCTAAAAACTACAACATGCAGAACTACGCCAATGATGTAGTGGCAGAAATTAAAGATGCCTGCACCATTGCCAATATTGCCGTGCCCACCCTCATTAGCGAAAGTGGACGGGCGATCGCCTCTCATCAATCCGTCCTAGTGTTTGACATTGTAGGCACCAGCGAAGTAGTGCTTGAAGTGCCAGAACCCCTGCGCCCCGATGAGCAACTGACGATTCGGAATCTCTACGAAACCTACCAGTCTATTGGCGTTGACAACTATCAAGAAGCGTATAACGACGCAATTCAGTTTAAAGAAGAAGCCATTAACCGATTTACATTAGGCTACCTAAGCCTGACAGATCGGGCGCGGGCAGAACGACTGTACTGGGCCTGCTGCCATAAGATCTTGGGCATTGCGCGTCAGCAAGAGTACGTGCCCGACGACTTAGAATCTCTAGAACAGAACATGGCCTCTATTTATTACGCCAATCTGTCCGTGTTTCAGTCTGCTCCTGATAGCTGGGCGATCGATCAGCTTTTTCCGGTGTTGCCCATCCATCGCCTGAATGAAGAGCCAATCTGTCGAGGAACCCTAGCAGACTTAACCTGCGATAGCGACGGCAAAATTGCTCAGTTTATTGACCTTAAAGAAGATGTTAAGTCTCTGCTAGAGCTACATCCGGTCAAAAAAGGTGAGCCGTACTACTTGGGCATGTTCCTGAATGGAGCCTATCAAGAAATTATGGGGAACCTGCACAACCTGTTTGGGGACACCAATACGGTACATATTCGCCTGACGCCCAAGGGCTACAAGATTGAGCATGTTGTACGAGGCGACACGGTACGAGAAGTGTTGGGCTATGTGCAATACGATGCCGAAGACCTGCTCGAAAATATCCGTAATCAGGCAGAGTTGGCACTGCAAGAAGGCAAAATTACGCTGCAAGAATCTCAGCTTTTGCTCAAAAATTATGAGCAAAGTTTAGGCAGCTACACTTATCTCAAACCTTAAATAAGGATTTGGAGAAGCATCTCATCAGTTTTTTACTTCAGCCTTGGCGTTCTGAACGATCTGGGTTTGAAGCATCTT
>JBGSVR010000411.1:0-19223 GCA_041752855.1 Thermosynechococcaceae cyanobacterium | reverse complement strand
CCGGAGGGAACGCTGCGGCTCAGCGATCCTGAAGGATTTTTGTTTTCAAATACGGTTTTGGTGGCGTTATGGGAAGCCCTTTCTATACAGGCTTTGGGATAGGTCAAAATGGCGATGTGTCAACAAGCCAGGAGGGTTGTTCATGGCTTTAATCATTAGAGTTGTGCTGTTGCTGCTATTGCTAGGTGTGGGCATTGCCCTTTTAGTGCAAAATTCCGCTCCCATTGCGATCACAATTTTAGGGGTACCCACTCAACCCATTTCTATCGGCTGGTCGATTGTCGCTGCAACATTTCTAGGGCTTTTGCTTGGCGTGGTTTTGCAGTATGTGTTGCGAGGTGCGCCTGCACTGCGATCGCCAACATTCCCTTGGCTGAAGCGCTCTAAGACCAAACCCCGTCGCCCCAAACAGAAGACTACAAAACGGGCGAATCGTTCTGCGTCGGGTGCTTCGGATTGGTATCAGCCTACTAGCCAAGATTGGCAGGATCGATCGCCCAAGGCTTCGGGAAGGGATTATGATGCGAGATCGCCCCAAAATTATGGCGATGCTGAGCCGTCACAGCGATCGCGCTGGAGTAATTTGTTTGAGACAGAAGAAGACGAATCGAGCTATCCGCGCCGAGAGAAAAAGGAGCCGGAGAGCGATCGCGTGGTAGACGCAGACTATCGCGTCATTCGACCGCCCACTCGACCTCTCACAGACCCAGAGTGGGACGATGAGTTTTTTGAAGACAGACGATAGGTTCCTAACATTTATCAAGGTTGCAAAATAGAAGTTGGCCTTAAGATAAAAAAGCCGCCCTACTGCTTTGAGATCAAGGAACAGACTGCATCATGGTTCAACTCACCCCCACCCCCAGCTACAGCATTACCGTCCAGGTGCAGATTCCCAATTATGCGGGAATGCTAGCACGGGTGGTGCAGGCCATTGGTGAGGCGGGGGGGAGCATTGGAGACGTAGATGTAGTTCGACGCGATCGCACCTCCGTAGTTCGAGACATCACCATTGACACCGCCAGCCAAGATCATGCAGACGCCATCGTGCAATCGCTCAAAGACCAGCCCGAAATTCAGGTTCTATCGGTAAAAGACCGCACCTTTGAGCTACATCAGGGCGGCAAACTCATCACCATCAGCAAACTGCCGCTCCAAAGCCAAGATGAGCTGGCGATGGCTTATACCCCAGGCGTAGGGCGTATCTGTATGGCGATCGCTAACGACCCTGAGCGCGTTTATGAGCTGACCATTAAAAAAAGCACCGTGGCAGTTGTCACGGATGGCAGTGCCGTATTGGGACTGGGCAATATTGGTCCAGAGGCGGCGCTCCCCGTCATGGAAGGGAAAGCGCTGTTGTTTAGGGAGTTTGGACAGCTCAATGCCTTCCCTATCTGTTTGGCAACCCAAGACGTGGATGAAATTGTTGAGACGGTGAAGCGCCTTGCCCCCGTGTTTGGCGGCATTAACCTAGAAGACATCAGCGCCCCTCGCTGTTTTGAAATAGAGGCGCGACTTCAGAGAGAGCTAAATATCCCTGTGTTCCATGATGACCAGCACGGCACTGCCATTGTGGTACTGGCGGCACTCACCAATGCCTTTAAGCTTGTGGGCAAGTCTTTAGAAACCGTCAAAATTGTGATCAATGGTGCAGGGGCGGCGGGGATTGCTATTGCGCGGCTGCTGCGAAAAGCTGGGGCTAATACCATTTGGATGTGCGATCGCCAGGGCATCCTCAGCACTACAGACAATACGCTAACCCCAGAGCAGCGATTGTTTGCCATTGAGTCCTCTGGTTCTTTAACAGAAGCGCTGAAGGATGCCAATGTGTTTATCGGGGTCAGTGGACCAGGCGCGCTTACCCCCGACATGATTCGTGGTATGGCAAAAGACCCAATTGTGTTTGCAATGGCGAACCCAGTGCCCGAAATTCAGCCGGAGTTGGCGAAGGGTTTGGTGGCGGTGATGGCAACCGGACGCAGCGACTATCCCAATCAAATTAATAATGTACTGGCGTTTCCTGGTATTTTTCGTGGTGCGCTGCATTGCCGTGCTGCCAGCATTACGACGCGGATGCATTTAGAGGCTGCTCATGCGATCGCATCCCTAGTTAGCCCCCAAGAGTTAACGGCAGAACACATCATTCCATCTGTCTTTGATAAGCGCGTATCTGATGCGGTTGCCGCCGCTGTGGAACAAGCTGCTCGTGAGGAGGGTGTCGCCCAATGTTAGGAAAGGAGGCTACCGTGTACCGAGAACTCCGACGGCAACGGCGAAAGACTCAGTTGGCAGAACATTTAGCCGAACTTCAAGCCAATGCTTTGCATAAGGTCAATGACTTTGATGCCCATTCTCTCTACGACGAAGATGGACTACCGCAATGATTGTGAAGACTCCGGCAGTTATGGCGATCGCCACTGAGCGGAAACTTCCACTTTTGTATACTGGCAAAGATTTTGAGGCGGCTGGCTTTTGAGGCAACCGATGCGATCACCGTTGAACAAACTGCCTGTGAGGAAGGCTTGCTCAAACATAAAAATGCCCCGTCATTTGCATTGCTGGTTGAGCGAAGCCGAAACCAGCCTCGGCGAAGGTGTTGGTTTCGGCTTCGCTCAACCAACCTAGACTCTTTGGGAAATTAAGAGTAGGCATTACTTTAATAATCGCTGCCTAATCTACGCCAAAGTCATAGTAGTTGGCCTGCACGTTTTTAGTGGTACTCAGTCCTTCATCTTCGGCAGAATCGGTGGTTGATGCACGGACGATCGCATACTCTCCAGGGATAAGGCTATCGACTAGATTGACACGATAAATTGCTTTTCCAGAGGGAGTCTGAACTCCGGTATCTTCGATACTCGTTGCAACAACGCGATCTTGAGGGAAGCCATCTTTGGCGCGGATGCCGTCAGAAAGGGAAAAGCCTGAGCGACTGGTTTCGATGGAGCGGCGATCTTTTTTTACTTCTAGGCGAACCAGTGTCACGTAGTCTTCAGCGTCAACATCGGGTGCTAAAGCAATCTCAAAGGCTAGGGAACTCGGTTTTAGGCGAAGCTTTGAGGTGGTGCCCTCTAACACAGCACGATTTTTTGAGTCGGCGAAGACGGTGACTAGCGATAGCCAGCCTGAACTGGCACGAGACTGCATTTTGCTTCGCTTTAGGGGCAAAACTTGTCCATCAGTTAAGGCACGGACTCCTTTAAATTCAGCATTAGAGGCTGCAATTTTGGTAGATCTACCAGGCGCTGCTTTACCAAGCTGTTTGCTGACCATTGCATCAAGGAGTTTGGCGCTAACTCCTTGTTTTTTGAGCAAAATAAGCGATTGGGGGGCAGTATCAAATTTTGAGGCGGTTTGCTGGATGGACAGAATAATAGTGTTTTCTGGTAAGCCAGCTTTAATCATTGAAATGACATCGGCATTGGTGAGGGGTTTGGTTGCAGCGTTAGTGGCGAAAGGAGCGATACAAAATACTGATACAGACAGTATTGGAAGAAGAAGAAATTTTAGTATGGGCTTCATAATGACTTGGATGTTAGGGTTTATCCGCTAGCCTTAGGATTCCCTTTTAGAAATTCAATAGATCAAAAATAAATTATTTTGTTAGATAATTCAATTTTTAGGAATTTAAAAACATCCTTCAGGATATGTAACTTCAGGAAGCTTTCCGGATCTAAAAAAGTTAACATAGCCCCTAGATGTATCAAAAATGTAGCGATAATTTTTATCAGATAAATCTTTTGGAATAAAGGTTAATTGATTTCCCCAACCACCAAGAGGATTCCGACCTACTTTTATTTGTCCAGGATAAAGAGATATAATTTTGGATTCGGGATCTCCTTTTTTAATACCACGCAGTGTTTGAGTACGATCTCCTGCGGAGATTCTAACAATACGTCCATCAACCGCCATAAAAGAAACACCATTTGGTTGGTTCTGAATACTATGATTGAAACAAGCACCATTACCTGCTCCTTTAATAAGAACTACTCCAGCTACCTGTGAAGCTTCATCAATAGTCATACCCACTCGAATAGGGCCAATACCCCTTAGACTCAATCGAGATGATTCGGTAAGTTTATAGTCATTGGCTAGAGCAGGATTAATCTGGGTAATTATGGTGATGGCATCTTGTCTATCACCCCATTTTCTCTGCTGCAAAAATAATTCTGCTGCTTTTTGAAAGTCTTCTAAGGCTGCTTTTTTGTTGCCACTGCTGAGGTAAGCTAAGCCCCGATTGTAGTAAAGAGAAGTATATCGAGGACTTAGCTTTATGCCTTGGGTGTAGGTAACAATTGCAGTTTTCCAGCTTTTCTTGCCTAAAAAATAGTCACCTTTTTCTTTTAGTGATTGTTTTGAATTGATTTGAGGTTTTTGAATAAACTTTGGTTTTTTACATAATGCGTCGAAATAATATCCTCTACCACCCATGACGGTAGTATAGTCGTAAGAACTGCCTGACAATTTTTCCCAGTTCCCACGCTCACCCTTACTAAAGTCAATCCCTGCATCTGTAAATCTTGCTGGTTTTTCTAGACGAGCAAGGCTCAAATGATCGCAGTCTGCAAGAACATATCTTAAATTGGTAGTATTTAAGTCACCTCTCCCCCCTCCAGTAACTTGGACGGCGAAGGTTCCATAGATTATTGTTCGACCATCTGCTGAACGATAACCATTAATTGGACTGACTAGCTTGACTTTGGTAGAACACCCCGTTCCGCAGCCATAGCCAAACTGAGGTGGAGTTTGGGCAAAGGCTGAAAATACAAGTAGATTTACACTTAGAAAAATTCCAGCACTAACTTTTGAGGTCTGCATACTAACAGGTATAGCTTGAGTTTTTAAAATTTTTGAATTACTGAGGGTTCATTTATCAACCCTTAAAACTCTAAAACTTTTCTAGAAAAGTTTTAGAGTTTTAATATTTCTCTACTTGTAAAAAGCTTCTTAATCACTCGGCAATTCTAGGCACTTTAGCAGGGTCAGATTCATTTATAAAGGGCACATTAACTCTCTGTAAAATTCCGGTACGGGTGTCTAGCTGGAAGACATACCATACATTACCTACTTGTCCAGTCGGCACATTAATTGCTCCACCGACTGGATTGCCTAAGTTTTGCCCTGGTGTTGGTAATTCTATCCCGTTATTATAGAAAGTTACTGAAGCTCCAGAATTGGATAAGGCTGATGAATTAAAGTTGTTCTTGTTGGTAAAATCGTGAACATAAAAACGATAAATTCCGCCATTTAGAATTTGAATTCGAGTTTGTTCTTGCCCTGAAGCACCTGTGCTAGGAATAACATCTTTATAAAGTAATGCATTCGGTGCAGAATTTAGACTTCCTTTTGCATCAAAGTATGTGTGAAAACGGGTTGAAGTATCATCATTGCCAATTACGCTTGGGCCAGTTAAGTGTGAGTCTAAATCTAATTGCCCCGCAGCAATCGACTGATTCCAGTCTAGAACAATATCAACAGGTGCTTTGAGAATAAATCCATCGGTATACTCAGCTTTTTGTTGAATAGAAAAATTCTCTGCTCCGCTAAACTGCTGTACTTTAATTGCATCTTGAGTGGACAAGTTATCTTCACTTGGAGAACGACCAATAAAGTATGCGGCACTTCCAATGTGGGATGAACCTCCTAGTGTAATCTCGGTTAGTTGCGCCTGCATAATTTGATTTCTAAGATCTTTTTCAATCCAATAGTCTCTAGATTTATCAGTTATTGATGTTATATACTGGTCATTTGTTAGTTTCTCAAAAACCTCTTCATATTGTTTATGAGATTCAATTTCAATCCGTATTAAATTTGCCGAAGCGTTGGCTGAGACAAAAGGATTCAATGACTTAGACTCATCTAAATATTTTTTGTAATCTTCATAGAGACTCTTATTTGGTATGGGAACTTCTACGACTTTTCCATAATTTTTATAATATTTAGAGTTCAGATCTGATGTTGATCCTGGAATAAAATCGAAATCATTCTTAACTTGAATAACATTACTTAAATAGCGATCAGCAAATTCTTTGCTTCCAGGTGCTGGAGCACCAAAAACAATTGTTTTAATTTTATTTTTGGGAATACCTTTAGATTGCAGTGAGGCGCTAAAAATCTGGGCAGCAGCACCCCCCAAACTATGACCAGTAGTAATTATTTCATATTGTTTACCATTAGACTGTTTGTTTAGTATTTCTTTGAAAAATTCCTGAGTTTTATCTAGTGAGATTATCGCGTTTGAATAGTCTAAAAATCCTTGATGGACTTTTGTATCTTTATCGAATTTAACTTGAGCAACATTAAAATTTGTATCCCAGTCGATTAATGAATCGGTTCCTCTAAAGTCAAAGAGATAATACATTTTTCCGTTGACTTCTTTTTTGCTGAGGATTGCTTGGGCATCAACAATAGCTCCAAAACCATTCTTCCCTAATTCTGAGTTTAACAACCAAGTATTATTTTTGTCCCAACCCAAGTTTTTTAATTCTTCCTTAGCAGTTTTAAAGTCATAAGCAGGCCCGATTAATTTATTTGCATACAGAATGTCTTCACAGTCCACTTTATTGCTTTTGCATACTTCAACAATAGGCTTAGCACTTACAGATTGAATTACAATACTAGATAAGATAATTTGAAATAATACTGAAAGTTTCTTGAATTTCATAAAAACTTCTTCCTTGTTCTTCTTTCTAAAAGTTAAAATATACTGTTGCATATAAGTTTACGCCATCTGACTCCACAGCTTGCTGTGTCACTGGCGTAGCATTCTCATTTAGATGAAAATACTTGGCTTGAAATGAAATCTTACTCTGCGATGAAATAGCATAGTCATACCCCAATCCAACGCTAAACTTATCTTTTCCTGCATTAAATAAGTCATTAATTCGGTCATAGCTGTTGGCATTCACCGTCAAGTAGTCAGCCAGTAAATGTAACGTATGTTTCTGTTTCTTATCTAGCCTAATCCCATAGTCAAAATTGAGAAATAGAGCATTTCCATTGCTGTTTGCCGACTCCTTTTCTAAGTTCCCAGAAAAGAAATTAGCAACATTATTTTTACCCTGGGTAAAATAGCGCCCGCTAAACTGAATGCGGTGACGCGGCGAAATTGAATACACCAGCGTTGCATTGGCATCCAGCCGATCGCCGCTGCGGTAATAGTCCAGACCACCCCTTTGCGTTACGCCATAGTGGGTATAAATTAACCCACCAATCACAAGCCAGTTTTTCTCTAAATGCTGATACTGAAGCGTTGCAACCGTCTCATTCCCAGGGTTAATTTTGTCATTTACCACATCACCATTGGGGTCAAACTCACCCCTAAAAATGTGGCTAATGCCAGCACCCACCACATCCTTCTTGCCAAAGGCATGAGAGATACTAATGCCAGGTGCAATATTGAACCCCTCGCCAAAGCGAGTTTGCTGCACCAGCGAACCATCCATAATGGCGTTTTTCTCATCGCCTACCAACGTCGCTTTACCTGTCGGGACATTGAAATCTAAATTCAACCGAACAGGGAAAGCAGACTTTTTGAACGTGTAGGCCAAACTAACCGAAGTATCGCTAATGGTTGAAACCGAACCCTTACGGGAGCCAATTTTGACCCCATCGAGCAGCAGCACCCCATCAAACGAAGAATTAATGTAGGCAGTCCGCACGCCAAGGTCAAAATTCCCCTTCTGCACCGTAAACGTAACAGGGGTAATCCACTGAGAGCCGCGATTGCCTAAATTGTCGCTCCAGCCATAGTAATACTGCTCCCCAATGACCGAGTAGTGGGTTTTATTAGCAGAGGTCGTCTGCTTCGGGATTGGTGTTTTGACGGGTGGAGATGTTTCGGTACCCGTCGGTGGGGTTGGCAGTGGCGAAGGTTCGAGGGCTTTATCCATAGGCGGTACTGTAGATTCTGCCAATACTGGGAGTGCAGGTTCAGCCGCAACTAAATCTTGAGCGCTATAGGATACATCAGCCAACTGCTGAGTTCCGGTGGCAGCAGCGATCTCCGTCTGACTGTTCGAGTTTGCTGCATTGCCGCCGTTTTCAGCAATCTGCACTGGGGCAATGGCTTTAGCCTCAGCATGAGGCAAAGTTTTAGGCGTAGCCACAGCAGGAATTTGACTAAAAGCCCCCAGGACTAATAACCAAGCAAAATACTTTACTTTGTAAATCATTTAATTTTTAATCAGCTTTACTTGGGCACCAGACGTTACGTCATTACAACGGGCACTGAATCAGATAGCTTGAAATAACATAGAGAAATTGATGAAATACTGCAAAATACTGAGTTATTCTCGTACATTAGGCACTTATGATATAAGAATGCCCAGGTTTAAGAGAGAATGAACAAAACTGGGCAATTTAGTTGATTAACCGTTAAGTTGTGCGATCGCCATATTAACCGCCTGCTGAATTTGCGCTTTCTTTGGACAAAATACGCAATGTAGCTTTTGATACAAAATAATGAGTGCCAATCAACTGTCCCTAACCTAAAAGCCTAACCTTTGAGCTATTCGCTGAATAATTGACCACGCAAAGCACTTATAAATTCATTTGCCTGTTGTTTTTGCCACGGATACCCAATGACTGGACTTACTGTTCCTCCAGCAGTAATTACAACGACCATTGGTGAACCCCATAAAAGTAATACTCCGATAAAAAGTGGAATAATACCGACTATTGCAACTAGTAAGATAATGCCTAAAATAACGAGAAAAAGTCCCGCAAAGATTTTTCGCTCTGTTTCATATCGAACAGAAACAACCTGTTTTAGAGGGACATCTTCTCTAATTCCACCGCCAAACCATCCCTTTTTAGCCATGTAGGTAACTCTTTTATTGGTTACGACACCAAATATGTTATCTACCATCGTCTGTTCTGAGGAGCCTGAAGTCATTTCTACCTCACTGTTTGATTCAATAAAAGTTAACTATGAATTCTGTAAAACTAATGGACTAAGCAAAGAGAGCAAACAAAAACTCAATCTCTGTTCAACAAACTATCTTTATAGAAGATACCCATCTTGAATGTATAAATAACATTTACAGAAAATGTTTTTTGCTTTAAAATTATCTTCAGTCTTCAACATATAATCTTAAATATTCTAGTTGCCTAATAGTATAATTCTGGAAACTATAGGTATGTCAGAGCCTATTAAATATTTGAACTCAAAATAAATGTCCAACGAAAATAATTCCGTTCAAGACCTCGCGTATAAGTTAAAAGACTTACTAGCGCTCAAAGCAATGACCGCCTATCAGCTTTCTAAGCAGTCAGGACTCAGCCGAGACTACCTCAGCAAACTCCTCAACGGTCAAATCAATAGCCCCGGACTCGACAAAATTCAAAAAATTGCCGCCGCCCTTAACGTAGAGCTAGAAACCTTTGGCATAGAAACCGTCGCAAATCCCCTTGCGCCCATCCCCCTGCTAACCTGCGTAGGGCGGCAGCAAGAACTCCCGCAGCTAGAGCAGTGGGTACTTCAAGACTCAACTCAAATCGTCTGGATTTGGGGCTTAGCAGGCATCGGCAAAAGTTCTCTCGCTGCCGCCCTTGCCCAGCGTGTTCAGGCACAGTTTGAGTCCGTTATCTGGCACGACCTTACCTATTCATCTCCTGCCGCCCACGATTGGCTATCGTCTATTACGCACTGCTCCCGCAATCTTGTCGTGATCGATCATGCAGATACATGGCATCAAAATAATGGCAACGATTTGCTCCAGAATGGCACAGATGAACTAGAAGCCTGGGTACGACAACTGCAAACCGTACCTAACCGCTGCTGTCTCATTGGCATCAGCCGCGAAAAACCCAGATGGCTCAGACTCTCAGAAAATGTTTGTCAAACTGCGCGATCGCTCAAACTCAACGGACTGGGAATTGATGCCCGCCATATTTTAGAAAACAAAGGCTTACGTCCTTGCCCGCAATGGGATGACCTGATTGCACTCTATCGGGGGCATCCCCTGGCGCTTAACATCGCGGCGATCGCCATTCAAGACGTCTTCGGTGGTTCCGTGACAGAATTTCTAAAGCAAAATACCCTTTTTCTAGGCGACCTAAAACCTCTGTTGAAACAGCAGATTGACCGTCTATCCGCCTCAGAGCATCAGATTCTAATCTCTCTCGCCTCTGCTCAAGAACCCATAGATTTCAGCGCCGTCGTGCAACTCATCCCGCCCATACTGCGGCGCTCACAGGTCATTGATGGGGTGAATTTGTTGATTGGGCGATCGCTCATCGAAACCGTTCGGATTCTGGGCGAAATTCGCTATAAACTGCAACCCCTCATTCGGCAATATATTATCAGTGAGTTAGTAACCCGTCTCCAAACCCATCCGCAACCTTAAACGATGAGTCATTGCTTTAACCCTAGCTGCCCCACCCCACAAGACCCAGAGAATATTGCAAAAAGCCACTGCCCCCACTGCGGTACGGCTTTAGTGGTCGGCGATCGCTTTCGGAATCTCAAGATATTGAGCCACAGTCAATTTGCATTGACTTCAGAAGTCGTTGACACTGAAACCAACGTCAAAAAAATCTTAAAAGTTCTAGTCCATAACGACTCCAGAGCAAAAACACTCTTTGCCCAAGAAGCCCAAATTCTTCAGGATATTTGCCATAAAGGCATCCCAAAGATTGAGCCAGATGGCTACTTTATTAGTCAAGATACAGGCTGGCTTCTAAAACGCCCTTGCATTGTGATGGAAAAAATTGAGGGCATTAGCTTAGCGCAGTGGCTAGCGCAAGACGTTTGCCATCGTCTTTCAAACGAGCAAGCACACCATTGGTTAATGCAGCTTACCGAAATTCTAGAACAGCTTCATACGCAGTCTTATTTTCACCGAGACCTAAAACCCAGCAATATACTCCTTAGACCTGACGGTCAACTGGTTCTGATTGACTTTGGTGCAGCGCGTGAAATTACCGAAACCTATCTCGGTAAAGTCGGAGGGGGGCAAGACCTCACCTGTATTGGCACCCCTGGCTATACGCCACTGGAGCAAATGGAAGGAATTGCCCTACCCCAATCCGATTTCTTTGCCCTCGGGCGCACCATTGTCCATCTTTTAACCCAAAGCCATCCCCTCGAACTGCCCAAAAATGCTCAGACAGGGGAGTTGATGTGGCGCAATGCCGCCCCAGAAATTTCTAAAGCGCTGGCAGATCTTATTGATGAACTGATGGCTCATCTGCCAGGGCATCGGCCTGCAAACACTCAAATTATTCAACAACAATTAGAAAGGCTTTTGCCAAAATCGCAATCATCACCATTGAGTAAAGCATTACCCAGATTCAGCCTCAAGGCACTCTCTCTCAAACCAACTTTTTTGAATGTTCAGAAATCAGCTCCATCTCTCATTCATCTGAGATGGGCCATTCCCATCTTATTCTCTATGGGTGGATTGGCCACCA
Organism: Thermosynechococcaceae cyanobacterium; assembly: GCA_041752855.1. Taxonomy (GTDB): domain Bacteria; phylum Cyanobacteriota; class Cyanobacteriia; order Thermosynechococcales; family Thermosynechococcaceae; genus JAAURS01. The sequence continues at coordinate 7,814 of JBGSVR010000411.1, read as the reverse complement.
TAACGCATCGGCTTTTAGCCCCGTCTCCCTCCGCTGCAAAGATTTCGGCAGTGCCAGTGTTGTGCCAGAATCGTTCTTGTATTAATCGAGATGCAGTAGACAACCACTGCAACCCAGACGTTCAGACCATTACGTCTAACGTTGGCAACTTCCGGAAATCTAAAAACTACTTAAAAGCTTACAAAATAGAGCTGCGTTACTCAAAAGCGTGTCAATCCACTTGGGCGAGAGATGAGTCCCCCGCAAAATCGGTGCATTACGTTGAAGATCAATCCGGCAAACGGTACGGTACATCTATCGTTCCCGTTGATGGAAGCCCCAACCACTACAGCGATATGGGGCCAGGACAAGGCACCAAAGTTCGCGCCTGTGCTAAACCACCGAATGAGAAAGTGACCTGTACGAGCTTTGTAGACCTTTGACTACCCTATGCCTTAAGAATTCAGGCGCTATGATGTGCAAAACAAGTTCCAGTCGTCATTTGGCTGGTTTAGCACCTCTAGACGTTTTTAGAAAAGATTAGACCTCTTGCATCAATCCCAACCCCCTCACCTCAACCCTTCTCCCCTGGTGGGAGAAGGGCTAATTCCGGCTCCCCTCGCCCGTTCTGGGAGAGGGGCTGGGGGTGAGGGTCATATTCGTGCAAGACGTCTATTGATTAACGACATCAAAGCAACCATAGTCAAAAGCACTCAGCAACGGATCAACTTTGCGATTAGGTGATGTTGCTTGATACATCAAGATTGCTCTTCTATGAGACTTAATACTGAAGCTTCGCCTCAAGAGATTTCAGATATTCTGTATTCACACCAGACTCACGAGTAAGGGCAACCTTGCCCGTCCGCGCAATTTCACGAATGCCAAACTTGTTGACCATCTGCACGATCGCCACCATTTTGCCAGGATCGCCTGAAACCTCAATCGTGACAGAATCTTCAGAAACGTCTACCACCTTGGCTCTGAAGATCTGAACAATATCTAGAATTTCAGACCTAAGCTGGGCGGTTGCATTCACCTTAACCAGCATCAGCTCCCGCTCAACACAGGGGATTTCAGTAATATCCTGAACTTTAAGCACATTCACAAGCTTGTAAAGCTGCTTGGTAAGTTGCTCAATCACCTGGTCTTCGCCTGGAACCACCATGGTGATGCGAGACACGCCCATTTGCTCGGCAGGCCCAACCGCAAGGCTTTCAATATTAAAGCCCCGTCGGGCAAATAGCCCTGCAATTCGGGTTAAAACTCCAGCCTCATCTTCAACTAAAACCGATAGTGTGTGTTTCATGGGGCGCGCAGCAAAGACTTACATATCAGAAACCTATTTTATCTAGGAAGCTGCTGCTTTAGCACAAACGAGACAAAAGAAAAGCTGAGCCGTTTTCGTTCAATTGCATTTAGCCGTTTACAATTTTCTTGATCAACTTAAGCTTATCGGCAGTATAGGGGGCATAGCGCCACGTTAAGTCGAGCCAGAATGCCTTCTTGAGTACGCTCTTATAGTGAGAAAACGTATCAAAGCTGGCCTTGTCGTGATATCGACCCATGCCGCTCTCGCCTACGCCGCCGAAGGGTAGGGTGGCTACCGCAATTTGCATCACCGTATCGTTAAGGCAAACGCCCCCCGATGAGGTAGAGTTCAAAATTTTCTGCTGCTTGCGCGAGTCTTTTGAGAAAAAGTAAAGCGCTAAAGGTTTGGGTCTGGCATTGACGAGGGCGATCGCCTCCTCCAATTCGTCATACTCCAATACAGGCAAAATCGGTCCAAAGATCTCGTCCTGCATCACCGGATCGCTCCAGCTCACCGCATCCAAAACGGTGGGCGCAATGTAGCGGGTGTCTGGATCGGTCTGCCCTCCTGTAATGGTTTTGCCGTTGTCTAAAAACGAAGTCAGCCGCGCAAAGTGCCGCTGATGAATAATGCGACCGTAGCTAGGGCTATCGGCAGGGTTCTCTCCATAAAATTCTTGGATGTACTTCTTGAGAAGATCTAGAAATTCTGTCTTAATCCGGCGGTTCACCAGCAGATAATCAGGCGCAATGCAGGTTTGCCCTGCGTTGATGAACTTGCCCCAGGCAATGCGTTTTGCGGCGTAGTCTAGGCGTGCATCTGCTTCTACAATGCAAGGGCTTTTGCCGCCTAGCTCTAGGGTAACGGGGGTAAGATGTTTGGCGGCGGCTTCCATTACAATGCGACCGATCGCCGTGCCGCCTGTAAAAAAGATATGGTCAAATTTTTCTGCCAAGAGCTGTTGACTGACCTCGGCATCCCCTTGCGCTACCGCAATGTACTGAGGGTCAAAGGCAGATCGGATCATCTCTGAAATAACCTGTGCAGTATATGGCGCATGTTCTGAAGGCTTGAGGATGGCGCAGTTACCAGCGGCGATCGCCCCCACCAGTGGTGAAATAATGAGCTGAAACGGATAGTTCCACGGCCCAATAATCAGGACTACGCCCAGGGGGTCGGGCTGAATCCAGGCTTGAGAAGGGAACTGGTCAATGGACGTTGCAGCCTTTTGGGGCTTCATCCATTGCTTCAGGGATTTAATCGCCTTTTTAACTTCAGAAACGGTGGCAATCTCAAAATAGGCTTCGTACTCCGGTCGCCCTAAATCTTGCTGAGCGGCTTTGACAATAGCGGCTTGATACTCAGTGATAGCGTGCTGAAGTTTCTGGAGCTGCTGGAGCCGAAATTCTAGGGGTTTCGTTTGACCCGTGCCAAAAAAACTGCGCTGCTGTTGAACCAGGGTTTGAAGAGCTGAAGGCATTGCAATCTGGTTAGTCATCACGATTCCGCTAAACATACGATTCCAGTTTTGTTATAGCTTTTAATGGCGATGAACGTCCTAGAAGTTATTTCGCATGGTCTTACTGAGCTTGGCTATGAACATCATTTCCATTTTTATGAAAAATTATGAACCTGTGTAAAATCGCATCGACGCTGGAATCACCCTAGAGTTGCAGATCTAGAAATTCCCTACCGGAAAGGAGACTTCCATGCTTGATGCATTTTCCCGCGTTGCCGAGCGTGCAAATAAAAATACTGCCTGCATGGGTAAAGCTGAATTGGAAGAGATCAAAGTCATTACTGCTGGACTCAACAAGCGGTTTGACGCGATTGAGGCACTTTCTGGTATTGCAAGCTGCTGTGTCTCGGATGCCATCGCTGGAATGCTTTGCGAAGACCCTAGTCTTATTAAGGAGGGAGGCGCTTGTCATCCTAATCGTAAGATGGCAGCTTGTTTACGAGATGGCGAAATTATTTTGCGCTACGTCTGTTATGCACTCATGGCTGGCGATATTTCCGTCCTCGAAAATCGCTGCGTGTACGGGCTAAAAGAAACCTATACGACGCTGAATGTTTGCATTCCGTCCATGGTTCGAGCGCTCAAAATTATGAAAGCCATCTGTATTGCTCACATCCAAACCTTCAATAACGCAGGTCGCCACCCCTCATCGACTCAGAAGCAAGTCACCTCAGGAGACTGCTCTGATTTAGCCTCAGAATGTGGAATGTATTTTGACTACGTTATTGCTGCGCTGAGCTAAAACCAGTCGAGAAGCTTAACGCTATATCTCTAAAACAGAACTGGATTGGCACTAGAAACCGTATTGACCGCAGGTGCGCTGCTGTCAATCGCATAGCGGAACCCAAACACCTGACCAATAAACTGACGCTGTTGGGCAGGGGGATAGATAGGAGCAGGCAACTGCGTGGTGGCATAGTCATTGGCAGCGCGAATGATGTTCAGCGCGTCGGCTTGAGACAGTTGGCGCTGTTGATAGCCTTGCAGCACTCTGTCTAACCCTGCTTGGTATTCTTGCTCTGTGCGAAACCCAAATCGAGGGGCAGAGGGATTACCTGGGTTTGCAGCCGCCGCGTTGACAGGGTTAGGCGTGGCGATCGCCACCGAAGTTTGGAGCGTCAAAACATAAATGCTGCCTTGGGGAATTTCGACGACGTGCATCGATTTGCCTGAAGCGAATCCGGCGATCGCCCCAATCCCAGAACCCAGCATGGCACCTTGGCTAAAGCGGGTGGGGTCGCCGCCGTTGAGTCCCCCAAATAGTCCACCGCCAACGCGACCTCCCAAAGGGCTAAGTCCTCTGGCCTCATCGGTGCCGCTGCTGAGGGTGACTTTACGGCTGGGTAAGATTGGGCTGGTAGCCTGAATGGGGACGGTTCGCCCCTGAATGACTAAAGATTCTGCAATAACTTGAGCGCCGTCTTTGACGGGATGAATCCGAGCGGCAACGGGTGAGTTTTGTGGTGCAATTTGATTGCCGTAGCTATCGAGTAAAGGCTGAGCCAGTAAAAGCGTGGTGGGGTAGTCTTGGTCTTTCTTGGCATCAATGACCATGTTGGCAGGAAAGACAACGGTGATGGCGGTGGATTGAGGAATTATAGTGCCAGCCGCCGCGCTGCTGTAAGACTGAGGAACAACTGACTGCGCCGCTGCGGGAAGTGCTGTAGGAACCATCACAGAAGCGGTTAAGGCTAGAGCGTAGATGAATTGGCGTTTCATGGTGGGCTTCCTTTTCGGGGCGGGTTGCATTGCTTTGATGACTGTATCTTCGCGGTTTTGCAGCGGCTTCTCAGTGACTGAACGGCTGTCGCTGAGTGATTTTAGGGAGGGTTTGTGGCGATCGCCGTCACAGCGCCAAACCAGTGTTTAGTAGAGAGTCGCGCTAGGAGTTAATTAGGATGAACCGTCTGGCGCGACTCGGCACCCTTACCAACTTATTAACTGTTGGGTAATGGCGGTTTGAGACTGAACCACAGCGGTACAGTCTTGCCCCACAACGGCAGTGGAGGTGCTGGTGTCATCAAAGGTGCTTTTGTCGTGGTAGTAGCGAGAGCTGCGGTCAAAGTAGCTGCTGCTAGAGCCGTAGCCAGAATTTGCGGTTTTGTAGCCGCTGCCGCTGGCGCTACCGCCATGACCACTGGCTCCAATACCAAAGACGCTAAAGCCGCCGCCGCCACTAGCAGACTGCTGTTTGTAGCCAGAGGCGCTATTCATATAGCCAAAGGCGTTGGAGGAACTGCCGACGTTATTTTGACCCTTATCCACAATATTTTTGCGTTCGTGGATATTGTTTTGCACGTTTTGACCCAGATAAACGTCGTTGCACATGGCGCGACCGTTGTTGCCGCTCCGGCTGCTGGGGGCGACGGGGTTGGCGTAGGCTGGGAGGACGGAGGCTGCAAGGGCTGCGGTGAGGGTTAAGGCGTAAACAAGTTGGCGTTTCATGGTGGGCTTCCTTTTCGGGGTAAGGTGTGTTTCCTTCGATGAATGTATCTTCGCGGTTTTGGCCGCTTTACTCAGTGACTGCATCCCATGCCGCTGTGTGATTCTGTGGATTATTTTGAGTGATGACAACAAGAATGGACGGGTGATCTCAGTCACCTAAAACCCGCTTCACTGTTTTGCTGAAGTGCTAGCCTAAAGTAAGAAAATCTTCTGTCCGTGGCGTTTTGGGAGGATTTAAGCGTTGCGATCGCCCAAAATTTAGAATATAAAACCATGACTACCAACCCAACTGACCGTCTTGACCGCATTGAAGCACTTGTTGAAAAGAATTCTGTTGCAATTGATAAATTGACCCGAGACATTGAACAACAGCGCGAAGAATCAAAAGAGCTGGGGATGCGGTTTGGCTACTATCAGCAGTCCACACAATCGGTCATCAACCTGGCCTTTTCACTCATTGCCAGCGCCACTATTTCAGTCTTTATTACCGTTGTGCTTAAGCGTTAAACCTTTATGTCTGCTTCTTATGTCGTAATTTATGACGGTCGCTGTAATTTATGCTCAACGCTGGTGCAGGCGCTAGAACAGCTAGAGCGCGGCAGTCTTTTTAGCTATGTGCCCATGCAGAATGCACAAACCCTAGCGCAGTGGAATATCACCCCCGAAGACTGCGAGATGGGCATGATTTTGCTGAGGGCAGACAACCCATCTCAACGCTGGCAGGGCAGTGACGCTGCTGAAGAGATTGCGCGGCTACTGCCTGCGGGTGCGATCGCAGTTCAAGCCTACCGCACGATTCCTGGCCTCAAGGGGTTGGGCGATCGCACCTATACCCAAGTCCGCGATAACCGCTATGCCTGGTTTGGACGGCGATCACAGACTTATCAATCTCAGTATCCTCATGGGGCTTGTGAAGCGTGCGATCGCACCTAAAGAGGCGATCAGAATAATCAAAATCTCACCGTAAGCCAATATGCTTAGTCGAATCAGTCTTAAGATGGAGAGGCGCTCAGTAAAACCAAAGCGCTGAGGCGATGTGTCGTCCTGCAATGGTTTTACCCAATTCTAAAGTCCTCACCTGCTCTGCTGACGATTTGCCATGCCCTCTTCTGCCGATTTTCTAAGCCTTCTCAATTCATCTCAACGTCAGGCTGTTGAGCATTACTGCGGCCCTTTATTGGTGGTGGCTGGCGCGGGGTCGGGTAAAACCCGCGCCCTCACCTATCGCATTTCTAATTTGGTGCTGAAGCATCGGGTAAATCCAGAAAATATTTTGGCGGTTACGTTTACCAATAAAGCCGCCCGCGAAATGAAGGAGCGTGTTGAAAAGCTATTTGCAGAGCAGTTGGCGCTTCAGGAGCAGGGTAAGGCATTGGAGCTACTGCCAGCCTATGAGCAGACCAAACTGCGATCGCGGGTTTATAAAACCATCACCAAGCACCTGTGGATTGGTACCTTCCATAGCCTGTGTGCGCGGCTGCTGCGGATGGAAATCAATAAATATCAGGATGAAAAGGGTCGTCGTTGGGAGAAAAACTTCTCGATTTTTGATGAATCGGATGTTCAAAGCCTAATCAAAGATATTGTCACCAACCGTCTAAATCTAGACGATCGCAAGTTTCCGCCTCGCTCAGTGCGCTTCGCCATTAGCAACGCTAAAAACCTAGGCCAGACCGCCCAACAGTACGAAGCCGAGAACAATAACTTTCGCGGTCGCGTCATCGCCAGCGTCTATGAAGCGTATCAAGATGCGCTGGCTGCCAACAACGCCCTCGACTTTGATGACTTAATTCGGGTTTTGGTGCAACTCTTTGCCCAAAATGAGCAGGTTTTGGCCTACTGGCACAGCCAGTTCCATCACATGCTGGTGGATGAGTACCAAGACACCAACCGCACCCAGTACGATCTGCTGCGGTATATCGCCACCAATGGTGAAGCCGTCGAAACCTTCAAAAACTGGCAGAACCGCTCTATTTTTGTGGTGGGCGATGCGGATCAGTCGATTTACTCCTTCCGTGCTGCCGACTTCACCATTTTGATGGGTTTCCAGCAGGACTTTGGCGATCGCCTCCCCGATGACGACACCCGCACGATGGTGAAGCTGGAGGAAAACTATCGCTCCACCGCCAACATCCTCGAAGCCGCCAATGCCTTAATTGAACACAACACCGAGCGGATCGACAAGGTGCTGAAGGCCACGCGGGGCGAAGGCGATACAATCTACTGTTTCCGTGCCGATGATGAGCAGCACGAAGCTGAGTTTGTGATCGACCAGATCCGGTCGATTGAGCGCGAGAACCCAGAGGTGAACTTTGGCGACTTTGCCATTCTGTACCGCACCAATGCTCAATCCCGTGCCTTTGAAGATTCTTTAGTGCGGTGGGGCGTTCCCTACACCGTGGTAGGGGGGCTTAAGTTCTATGACCGTAAAGAAATTAAGGACGTTTTGGCCTACCTGCGCCTCATCGTCAACCCTGCCGATACCCTCAGCCTTCAGCGGGTGATTAATACCCCTCGACGCGGCGTGGGCAAAACGACCCTCGATCGCCTCGGTCAAGCAGC
>JBGSVR010000410.1:0-9860 GCA_041752855.1 Thermosynechococcaceae cyanobacterium | reverse complement strand
GGCTTCGCTCAACCCTCCAATACGGGAGTTGAGGGTTGAGCGAAGCCGAAACCCAAACCCCTCAGACTAAGTTTATCCACACTTCCTTGCTTATTTGTCAATGCTAAGTCGCAAAACGATAGTTATCGGCAGAGAGTAGCTGCCAGCCGCTTTCCGCCCCCAGGTCTAAGACCGTCTGATGATAGTCTACGAGGCTGGGACGATGCCCCACGCTGATATAGGTCATGTCTAAGCTTTGCAGCAGCTCATACAGTCGCCGTTCGTTGGTTACATCTAGGGCGCTGGTGGCCTCATCTAGAATGACGTATTTGGGCTGACTCAACAAAATACGGGCAAAGGCAAGGCGCTGCTGCTCACCTTGAGACAACACGGCAGCCCAGTCTTTCTCTGCGCCCAGTCCTCCCATGCGATCGCCCAAGTCTTCTAAATTCACGACCGTCAGCGCCTGTTGAATTTCGTCATCGGTAATGTTTTGGCGAAGGTTGGGGTAAATAAGCTGTTCGCGCAGGGTGCCTAGTAGCATATAAGGCGTTTGCGGCAAAAACAGCACTTCTTGGTAGTCTGGGGCTTCTACGGTGCCGGAACCATTGCGCCATAAACCTGCGATCGCCCTTAGTAATGAACTTTTGCCACAGCCGCTGGTGCCCACCACCAGTAATGAATGGGGCGATTCTAGCTCAAAAGAAAGGTTTTGAAATAGAGTTTGTTCTGAGTTGGGCGTACACAGCGTCAGATTACTAATTTTAAAGCGCGTAGACAGATGATTAACAATGCCACCATCTCTACTACCGCCTGCCGCTGGCTTCTCAAAGCGCTCAAACAGCATTCCTAAACGCTCAATGCTTGCCGCAAATGAAGAAATATCATTAATACGATTTGTAATCAGTGAGAGCGCGCTAAACACCATTGTAAAAGCAAAAATGCTTTGCCCAATTGTTCCAAAATCGACTTGTTTTGAAAAATATAAAGGCGCAACAATGAAATAAGGAATCAGCCGAGAAAAATAATTGTAGGCTCTTTGAAAAGTACCCAAAAAAGCCGCCCAGATAATCAGAAAATCTGCGTTTTGAATCGCTCGACGCAAACGACTGACAACTTGGCTACTTTCTAAGGATTCACCTCGATAAAAGGCAATAGATTCTGCATTATCTCGAACATGCACCATCCCATACCGGAAATCGCCTTCAAGACGAAGTTGTTTAAAGTTAAGCTCAATCAGCTTAGTGCCAATAATCACGGCGATCGCAGTTCCAATCGCAACATAGCCGACCAGTCCAAACGTTAGCTCACGGGAAATGCTAAGAAGAATGCCAGTAAATGCAACGAGATCTAACAGCGAAGTTAAAACATCTAAAATGAGGTCTAAAACAATGGTCGTAAAAGATCTAATATCTTCGGTAATGCGCTGATCTGGGTTATCTATGTTTGTGTTTGCAGCATTAGAGTCTAGCTCATAATAAGTCCTGTCCTTAAAATAGCCACTCAAGAACTTATTCGTTAACCATTCTCTCCAGAAGAGTGCCAATTTACCACGCACATAGACATAGCCAACCAAAATCGGGATGGCCACCACGAGAACAATACCGTAAACCGTTATAAACTCCCAGAAGATTTTAGGATCTCTCGTATTGAGGGCGTTGTCAATAAATCTGAAGACGTAGCTAATCAGGACATTTAGACTACTGACAATGAAAGCAAGAAAAAGCAGAAACCCTAAAATAAGCCACTGTTTTTCCATCCCCTTCAGCTTTCGTCGATAGGCATAAAAAATGCCGCCGCTGATGAATAAAAGCACCAAAAATACGTAGGTAGCCGGAAAGCGCAGTAGACTCTGGAAAATTTCTGAAGCATTTTTGCCTAGACCCGATAAAAATTGCAGATAAATAATCTGCTGTACCAGTCCTGCAAAAAACTTAGGGTTAAACTGAAAGCCCACTAAGGCTAAAGCCACCACAAAGAAAAAGGTAAATGCGACCACAAAAACAAGCTGTGTCGCAATCAAAAAGAAAAATTGCCGCGAACTGTTGGCTTCTGGTGGATAGAAATAGGGTTGAGCCACCTCCACAAATCGTGCCCAGAGCTTCCGGTCAAACTGAAACTTAAGCGGGGCGGCTGACGAGTCTACTGCACTCATGGCACCTCAGGGATAAGAAATGAATCTATACGAGCATAGAACAATACTGAACAGGGCAACATTACTGAGGTTGTTAGACTTCCCTGACACCCATTCAAGAGAATTTCAAGCTGAGTCGTTATTTCAGAAATGAACGAAAAGAAATTCGACTCAAGAAAAATAGCAGAAACCCAATTTGACACATAGCCAATAACCCATAAAGCTTTAGCGTTAAATTGACATCTAACGAATCAACAACGCTAAAGCCAGCAACGCTAATGAGCATAATCCCAATCAATAAGGTACGTTTTTTGGCCTGAGCAGTTAATGTCATGTTAAGTGAGCTGAAAGACTTGTAAATGGCGAATTGACCTATTTAGATATCTCAAGTAAGTAGATGGGCGTAATTAAATTACCGATGGGGTTTGGGTTTCGACTTCGCTCAACCCGCGCCAATACGGGATTTGAGGGTTGAGCGAAGCCGAAACCCGTTTTATAGTTAATTCAGTCTGCCTACTTATTTAAAACCATCCTTTCTTATTAGTTAGATAAATATCATTAAATTCACTGTCAGATTTTGTAAGGTAAACAATGCCTTCGACTAGCCCAATTACGCCCATCACAAAAGATGCAATACCGCAGGTGACAATGCCACCCACCAGTGAGACTAAGAGCATGATCAACCCTTCTTGGGTGTAGCCTAAAATAAATTTGTGAACGCCAAAGGCTCCTAATAAAATGCCGCAAATGCCCGCTGCAATTTTTTTGCTGCCAGTCTCTGAGCTTGAATTTGCCATAAAATCTAAGAAATAGAACCCAATAGATACTTTCTGTCCTACAGCCTAAACGGAGTTAGCTCAAAATCGGCAGCTTTTTTGCGTTTCTTCATAGATTCGCAGAAAGATTGAAGATCTGGTGCAAAATACTCCACTATGAGCGCCTTTGCAAAAATAGCCTCCAGCACAAAGTCTTTGTTCATCTCGTGCCAGCAGGGGCTGTTTTCGGGTTAACCTCTTCTTTCATCTAGACTTCAAAAGTAGCTTTGGATTTGCAGCGTTATGGCAATTGTGTCCTCCCAGCCTCAAGCCTCCCAGCCAGAGGATAAACCGCCGCAAAAGAGCAAAAAAGCAAAGGCTGTCCCAACCGCCGCCGCTTCATCCCCAATACCCGAAGCCGAGCCATCACCTTCCCTCGTCAGGCCAGAAGCCGCCCCAGAAGAGCAGCGCAGCCAAAACGATGAAAAGCTTCGCCCCCAAAAGCTTTCAGAATATATTGGGCAGCGAGAACTCAAAGACGTTCTTAAAATTACCATTCAGGCTGCCCAGTCTCGCCAAGAGCCGCTAGATCACCTCTTGCTCTATGGCCCTCCAGGGCTGGGTAAAACCACCATTTCTCTCATTCTTGCCACAGAAATGGGCGTGACCTGTAAAGTGACCAGCGCCCCTGCCCTAGAGCGCCCCCGCGATATTGTGGGGCTGCTGATGAACCTTCAAAAGGGCGATATTTTATTTATTGACGAAATTCATCGCCTGTCGCGCATGACGGAAGAATTGCTTTACCCTGCGATGGAAGATTATCGATTAGATATCACCATTGGCAAAGGCCAATCTGCCCGTATTCGCAGCCTAACTCTTCCGCCCTTTACCCTCATTGGCGCAACAACCCGCGTAGGCGCTTTAACCTCACCCCTGCGCGATCGCTTTGGCTTTATCCAGCGGCTTCGTTTTTACGAGCCGGACGAACTCGATCAAATTATTTTACGAACCGCCACCATTTTAAAAGTAGACATTTCATCCGACGCAGCTCAAGAAGTGGCACGGCGATCGCGCGGAACCCCTCGCATTGCCAATCGTCTGCTGCGTCGGGTGCGAGACTATGCGGCAGTTAAACAGGTGAGTCCTATTACAGGGGCGATCGCCATAGAGGCGCTAGAGCTTTTCAACGTAGACCCCTGCGGACTGGATTGGACAGATCGCCGTCTCCTCAGTGTTATGATTGAGCACTACGGCGGTGGCCCAGTCGGTCTAGATACCCTTGCTGCCGCCACCGGAGAAGATTCTCAAACCATTGAAGAAGTTTACGAGCCATACCTGCTTCAAATTGGATATCTGAATCGCACTCCACGGGGTCGCGTTGCCACCCCAGCCGCCTGGAAGCATTTAGGCTTTGAACCCCCAGCGCATCATCAGATGTCGATTTTAAGATAAAGTCCGGCTGACTAAAACCCATGACCCACTCGGCTGAACTCATCGAAAGAAATAAATTAAATTTAGTAGATTAAATCAAGACTTTTAAGTACCCTAGTTGAGGTTCCTCTTGCGACAGGCGAAATGAAGCAACGTTCTTTCTCAACGGCTTCCTTCTATTTTTTGCCAAGACTAGCTGCTGCTGGGCTAGGATTTGTCATTGCAACATGGCCTATGTTGGTCGCAGCCCAATGTATGACTCGACTTAAGGGCACAACCTACACCACCCTGCCTAAAAATCTTTGTCCTAAATATACCGATATGCTGCTGGGTCGCACCCTCAATCAGCAAGAGTATGGCGGAATTATTTGCGATCGCCCTGAAGCATCCTACATTTTGCTACAGCGTCTCGTTAAATACACCCCACAAGGCAAGGCTGTGTGGCAAATTACACAGGTTAAGCCCATCACCAAACCCAATGCTCAAAGTCTTATTTTAGGCACTGGATGCCGCCTACAGCCGCAACAAACTAGCGCCACCGCCAGCCCCATTTTTGCCCTTGTTCAGACCACAGCTACCAGTACCTACCAGACCCTTTCAGCTTGGCAGGTCAACCTAGACCAAGAATCCTTTGCAGACCTAGAGCCACAGCAGGTCATCTGCAAAGACACTTTAGAGTAAAGAAAACTTAGACATAAAAATACCCATAGGTGCTTGCGAACCCACAGGTATTAATCAAACTTTGAAGCGTAGACCTTATGCAAAATGCTCAATCGAGCGATGTTTTTAGGCTACAAAGACGTTTTGTGAGACGCACGAAAGCGCCGACCATACCACAGCCCAAACAGACCCAAAGCAGCAGTAATCGCTGCGGTAGAAGAAGGCTCAGGGACAGGAGGCGTTGGTGTAGGGATAGGCTCACCACCGCCTCCACCACCACCGAGTAGCGCAGGGATAGCAAGTAATGGCGCTCCCAATAGACCTAATAGAGGGCTTATGCCTGCTGCGGCTAATGCTGCACCCCCAACAGGAGGCACACCACCTACTTCACAGGTTGTTGTTCCACCGATGGCACAACAGTCATCTAAGGCAGGAACCTGTGCAATCAAGTTAGACGACGGTTCAACCCCAGCAGCCTGAGCCACAATAGTAGAAGGAACCACAGCACCCGTGACAGAGCTTGCCAAAACATTAGAAGAAGCCGACGAATCTAGCGCACTGGGGTTAGAGACGTTAAGCGGTTGACCAGCTCCAGCGTTAGGTAAGGCTGAACCCCCAACGGGTGCAGAAGCGCATTCCGCCGCAGCACTGGAAGGAAGCGCTTGTAGCTCGGGCACAACGGGCTTCAGAAGCGAGTCGGCAGAAGCGGACACACTCTTGAGAGAAGCACCATAGGCCAACGGCATCTGAGCAATTTGGTAAGAACACACCATAATGCCCAAGGCAAAAGGTGAGATTTTTTGAATAGCTTTGTTTTTTTTCATGTTTGCTTTTACTAAACTAATCCCCCACCGTTGAATTTCTAGGCCGTTAATAGGGTTAAATTACCACAATCCTCGAATCGGCACAGGTGCGACTGGCATACCACCACCTTGAGGCATTGGCATTGGCGTAGGCACGATGGGGATTGTACTGACTGGGGCAGGTGTTTCGACACAGCAGATTTTGGTCGCCCAAGTTCCTGCATAGGTGGTAACTTTTAGCACCTTGCTCGGAACAAGGCCCAAGCGAGCAATGGTTGCTGTATCAACAGCCGTTGTAAATGTTTCGCCGCTAGAAGTTAGCAGCGTAACCTGATCTCCATTAATAGAAGAGATAGTACCTTCAACTTCGCGCTCAACCGTTGCAGGTTCAATCCGAGACAAGCCTCCAGAAGCGTCAGTATCAAACCCTACCAGAGACCCGGGCTGTAGACTGCTTGCTGAAGAGGTCAGCGTACTTGGAATTGTCAACTGCTTAGCGGTTCCATCTAAAGAACGAACCTCAACCATGCCATTTGCCATTGAGCGAACCAGACCATAGTTGGCAGGTAGCTTGGGCGTAGCGGGTGTTGCGCCAGAAGAGGTTGTAGAACCAGCAGGCGTAATGGAAGAATCAGGTTGGCCTTGAGCCAATATAGACTGTGAGGTTGAGCGAGAAAACTTTGACTGAACCGCTTGAGCATTGCTAGATTGTGCGGCTCCCAGCAACGTGGCTGCCACAACGAGAGAAGGTAAACCTACAGCTGTCAAAAATCTTTTCATCGGATTACTCAAAATGCGACTAAGGTATGTGTCAAATTTTTCTGTCCCCCGCTGTCGTCCTACATTCTAACCAGGCTTTCTCTGGTTGTCTCTAGTTTTTTAAGCTTATTTAAAAAACTAGTCAAACCGAACAAGCTGATGAGATCTAGGGGGAGTGCTGACGATTGACAATAAAATTGCCTATAAATGAGATGTGTGCGCTGTGAGACAGCACGACCTATAAGATTAAGTTGTCCTTGACTTACCCATAAAGGCTCTGCTTTTGGAGGCTGAGCGGTGTAAAACACGACCAAGTTTTGATAGGTTTTACTAGGCTGATGTAATGTAAGAACTTATTTTACTTATGTTTTAGATTTTTACTCTCCTTTTCCTACATGTAAACTCAGCATTAATATATTACATCGTTATGTCAATGGCTTCTAGATTTCAAGGACTTTCTTAAGAATGACTGCTAGAGCAGTGCTACAGGAAAATTTTGATATTTGGGTCTATTGCTCAAGTAGAGGCTAAAGATGTGATTTTTTATTGCCCTAAAGGTGTAGAACGATGTTAATTTCTTTTGATGAATAAATTTAGATCCAAGTGCGATGATGATTGCTGACGGCTCTCTCAGGCTCTAGCCTACGGCTACAAGATTCGCTCCTGCAACTTATTTAAGCTTTTATTTTATTGCCCGTGTTCCAGAAAGGTCATTATGCATCCTGAACAAGAATCAGCCGATCTAGAGTTAGCAAAAAGCTATGAAGCCGCCGAATATCTGGGGATAAAAAGCTGGGGTGCTAATGATATTTCTCAAAAGCGAGGCTTAAACCTCAATCCGATTAAGCGGTTGATCCAGCGCAATTGGCTACTGATTGCCATTCCTACCCTTTTGGCGGGGGGTGTCACGAGTGCTTTGGTGCTGTTGAGTCCTCAAAGCTACTCTGGTATGTTTCAGGTTTTAGTAGAGCCAATGAGTACCGAAGGAAAGTTGGTACAGCCTGCGGTTCTTTCACCTGATGCCAGTACAGCGGCGGCGGAGCTTGACTATTTAACGCTGGTTAGGGTTTTGACGAGTCCTAGCGTTTTGTCAGGTATTCTTCAGAAAATTAAGGCAAAGTACTCTGAGGTTGACTACGCTGATTTAACCAAAAGGCTGACCGTTGAGCGCATTGAAAAAAATCCGGCTGAAAAAACAAAAATTCTCAGCGTGACCTATGAGAGTGCAGACCCTCAAAAAATTCTTTTTGTTCTCAATGAGTTGGCGGCAGGCTATCTGAAGTTTGGTTTAGAAGATCGTAAGAGCCAAATTGGGGGAGGAGTTGCGTTTATTGAGCAGCAGTTGCCAGGATTGAAGCAAAGGGTTGAAGCGCTGCAAGCTCAAATGCAGGCATTACAGCAGCAGAACAGTATTAGCGATCTTGATAGTGAAGGTGTGGCGTTAGCCCAACAGTCTCGTCAGCTTCAAACGCAGCAGCTTGAGGCTCAGCGAGATTTGGCGGCACAAAAAAGCCTTTACGGCAATCTCCAGCAGCAGTTGGGGGGCGTAACGCCCAAAGATGTAATTAATGCGTCTTCGCTGAGTGAAAATCCTCGTTATCAGGCGCTGCTGTCTCAGCTCAAGCAGCTTGAGTCTCAAATTGCGCTTCAGTCTGCTCAATTTCAGCCTGAGTTTCCAGGTCTACAAACGCTTCAAGAGCAGCGCAAAGGTTTGATAGCGCTGCTTCAGCAAGAGTCACAAAAGCTGGTGGGCAGCAATTCTGTCCCACAATTTCAGGCTTCGATTCAAAAAACCATGAGCCAGCAGTTGGTGGATGCGCTCAATCAAACCCAGGTTTTGGAGGTTCGCAATCAGGCTTTGGTGCAGGCCAGTGCGGCGATCGAGCAAAAAACAAAGCAGTTTCCTGAAATTAAAAGACGCGCCAACGATCTACAGGCTCAGCTTGAAATTGCTCAAAACACGCTGAAGCAGCTTCAGCTTAAGCGGGAAAGTTTGCGGGTTGAAGCGGCTCAAAAAGAGGTGCCTTGGCGCTTACTCTCTAAGCCAGATTTGCTGAAAGATTCTCAAGGCCAACTGATTTCGTCTTCACGAAAGGGGTTGCAAAAGGTTCTGCTAGGTATTTTAGGAGGCTTTTTACTGGGGCTGGGTCTTGCTATTCTTCGCGAAAAGCGTCGAGATATTTTCTATTCTCTAGAAGATTTGCAGGAAGATGTGAAATCGCCGATGGTTGGCGTTTTTCCTGTGGAGGTCAAATCAACGCCCGTGCTGCCTAACCGTCAGCAGGAAAGTGAACCTTGGGCAGAAGCGCCTTCTCCGCTGCTAAAGGCGGCGGAGTCGCTTTATACAAACCTGAGGTTTTTACCCCTCGAAGCGGGACTCAAATCATTGGTGATTGCATCTGCGAGTCCACGGGATGGCAAAACGACGGTCATTACCTATTTGGCGAAGGCTGCTGCCAGCATGGGGCAGCGGGTGCTGGTGGTAGATGCCAATATGGCGACTCCCCAGATTCATTCTTGGCTAGATGTGCCAAATTTTGAGGGGCTGAATGAGGTGTTGACCAAGAGCATCGACCCGAATCAGCTCATTCAGCGATCGCCCCAGCAGGCCAATCTTTTTGTGCTAACTTCCGGGCAGGTTTCGGCAGCATCTCGTAAGTTGGTAGCGTCTCAGCAAATGCAGCACTTAATGGCTCAGCTTCACACCATGTTTGATTTGGTGCTGTACGATACGCTGCCGCTCCAGAGCTATGCGGATGCTAACTTTTTATCGCGCAATGCCGATGGGATGCTGATGGTGGTAAGCGTTAAGAAAACGCGGCGATCGCTGGTTTTAAAGCTCCTGAAAAAGATTCAGGGTGTGCAGATCCCGCTATTGGGCGTGGTTGCCAATCAGGTTAAATCAATGCCTGATGCTGAAGTCAACAAAAAAGATTCTCTGGATCATTTTGAAGATGAGTATGAGATATTCCGTATTGCACCTTCGCAAGAGTAGGCAAGATGGGAATACTAGAGACTAAACCACGCTAGATATTGAGTTTTATGTGCCGTTTTTATGCACCTTAGTGCCGCCGCTCCTCTAGTCATGGGGCTGAGTTGGCTCCTAAGCTTATGCTTGGGAGGGCTGGGATTCATTTTTTTGATGGAGGTTTGGGCGGCTAAACCACGTTTAGAAGAAGTTCAGCGGACAGCAGGCTTTACCGCTTCACCTCGCACTACGATTTTGGTGCCTGCTCACAATGAAGCCGCAGACATTGCGGTCACAGTTCAGTCTCTTTTGGGAGAGTTGCAACAGGGTGATCGCCTGATTGTAATTGCAGATAACTGTGGCGATCGCAC
>JBGSVR010000409.1:0-3014 GCA_041752855.1 Thermosynechococcaceae cyanobacterium | reverse complement strand
AGGCACTTCCACAGATTGAGCAATGGGTTCTGCTTCATTTTGCTGGGCAGTCACCTCGGGTTCTTCATGGCTGCTGCTTGACGCATGAGAATCAGACTCATGGGGGGTTGTCGAATCCTCAGACATACGCGCTCCTTGCTCCTCTATAACGGTTATTCAGGGGAGTTTACAGCCTCAATTTATCATCAAAGCCAGCGTTTATGATGAAGGGAGACTTTGCCTCCTCAACGTGGGTTAGAGGGGCAGCGTAAGGAATGGCGATGCTTTTCGCGGCTGAAGCGAACTGCTGCTCAGCAACAAAACTACAAACCACGGAGGAAACATGCAGTCGCGTGTCGTTCGGGAAGGATCGGTGGGGCTTTTGCTTCTGCTGGGGTTAGGCGTCACCGTTGGGATTATTGCGTGGATTAGAGGGATGCACTTTGGTGGGCAATATTCTCTTGCCGTTGAGCTATCTGATGCTATTGGACTCAATGTGGGTAGCCCTGTGAAATATCGCGGCGTTAAAGTCGGTCGAGTGCGGTCTTTAACCCCTAGCGTTTACGGCGTCATGGCTCAAGTTGATATTACACCCGCTTCCTTTGTTATTCCCCGCAACAGCGAAATTAGCGTGACCCAATCTGGCTTTATTGGGCAGGTTGAACTCAGTATTCAACCCCGCACTAAGTTTGACAGGAATGCTAGCTACCCTGAGTTGTCGCCCTATCAGCCCAAATGCGAGAAATCTTTAATTCTGTGCGACGGCGATCGCCTCAATGGCGTTACAGGCGCTAACTTTGACGAGCTGATTCGCTCCACCAACAAGCTAACGGCGCTCTTGAGCGATAGTAAAGTCATTGACAACGCCAACGCCACTCTCAAAACCTTCAATACCACAGCGCTCAATATCACGCGGTTCTCTCGCAATGCCAACGCCACCCTCAAAACCGCCGACACCACTCTTAAAGATGTTTCTATTACTGCCAGTGGCTTTACAGGTTTAAGTCGGGATGCACGGCAGCAGCTCCAGCAGTTGGGCACAGCAGCAGGGTCTGTCACCAAAGCGGCGGACAGCGCGACCTCTTTGGTACAAGATAATCGAGCCACTCTCATTAGCACCCTCGGCAATCTGCAAGATGCCAGCAAAGATCTTAAAGTTGCGCTCAAAAGCCTCAGCCCAGTCATTAGTCGCGTTGAAAACGGCAAGCTGCTCGAAAACCTCGAAACCCTTGCAGATAATGGTGCTAAAGCCTCTGCCAACCTAAAAAGCCTCAGCACTACCCTCAATAACCCCATAACGCTTTTAGGGTTGGCTCAGACCCTCGACTCTGCACGAGTCACGTTTCAAAATACGCAAAAAATTACGAGTGAATTAGATCAGGTTACGGGCGACCCTAAATTCCGTCAAAATCTGATCCGGCTCATTAATGGACTTAGCAAACTGGTCTCTTCTACCCAAACCCTGGATCAGCAGGTGAAGACAGCGGCGGCAACAGCTGTTCCTCAAGGTGAATCTGAGGTACCGATTGTGAATCTTTTAGACCCTTTATTGCCGCCGCCGCTGCCTTCACCTCAATACTTTGGGCGGCTCACGGCTCCATCAGAACCTGCTGCTAACCTGTTTTCATTGGAGTTGTTCCCTCCAAAATCAGCAGAGTAACAGCGGCCTGTTTCTTTAACCGATACTCATCACCCTAAAGACCGCTATGAATATTGACCGCTCTAAAGTCATTGCCATCATCACCGGAATTTTTTCACTGCTGCTAGGCATCTTATATTTAGGCTTAGTTCAAATCCTAGACTTCCGTGGGGAGATGATTCCTGCGCCCGTAGAGATGCTGCTGAGTGCCTTTTTGTATCATGCGCTATTGCCAGCAGCCATAGCCCTTGGCTATAGTTATTAGTAGTGGGCTTCTTCAGCTCCCTGGTTCTGTTGACGCATCTGGGTACTCGAATTGGTTGCTTTTCTGCTGCGCCCAATTAAACCACGGTGGCTTAACCTAAGTTTTCCATCTACGCTTTATCTATGCCCAATTTTAGATCTGCTGCTCAAAGAAGTGCCGGAGTTACTTCATGCAGATCTACGCCTAGGGCTTCAAGAAGCTTTAGTGAATGCAGCCAAGCATGGCAATTTATTGAATCCAGAAAAATCAGTATCGGTGCGCTATGCACGCTTGCCGGATCGGCATGAGTGGGTGATTACTGACCAAGGCGCTGGGTTTGAGCCACCGCTTTCACCCTGCTATCAACCCCCTCAAGAACATTTGCCTGAGCATTGTTGCGAGTGCGGTCGCGGTCTTTTTATATTGTTTGAAGTATTTGATCAGGTGCGTTGGGATAAATGTGGCACGGAGTTGAGTTTGTCTAAATACGTTAGATAGCTTAAGAACCCTATGAAAATGAAGGGCAGCATTAAACTACTAGATCTCCTACATCAATCCTAGTCCCCTCATCCCTTTCTTATACCCAAAGTCTTTACCCTTCTCCCCCTAGTGGGAGAAGGACAAATTCCGGCTCCCCTCGCCCGTTCTGGGAGAGGGGCTGGGGGGAGAGGGTCGTATTAGCAAAAAGTCTATTGCAGTGACTGCCACTCTTTGAGCATGAGTCGCAGTGCTGCTCTCCAGTGGAGTGGAGAGCCACCTAAAATGGGCACAATGTCTTGCAGCGAAAGTACCGAATAGCTAGGGCGCTGCGCTGGGGTTGGGTAATCTGCTGTAGTAATGGGCAAAACCTGCTCGATTTTAAGCGGAATGCCTAAATTACGGGCTTCTTCAAAAATGGCGATCGCAAAGTCATACCAGCTTGCCACGCCGCTATTGGTGAAGTGATAGATCCCTGAGGGTGCGGGTTCTGTGTCTAAGGTTTGGATGAGTGTGGCGATCGCTTCTGCGATAGATTTTGCCCATGTGGGGGTTCCAATCTGATCCGCTACAACCTTTAGTTCCGTGCGATCTGCTCCTAGCCGCAGCATCGTTTTGACAAAATTGCTTTTGCCATAGCTGCCGTAAACCCAAGCGGTGCGAAGGATGTAGTGG
>JBGSVR010000408.1:0-5642 GCA_041752855.1 Thermosynechococcaceae cyanobacterium | reverse complement strand
CATCTCACCGCTGAGAAATTCGTACAGCAGCGGTTTAAAGATAAAATTCCATTCTCGATCAATCAAAATAGTGGGTATTTTGTAATGCTGATGGCTTAAATTTAACGCCGTAAATAATCCGGTAAAGCCACCCCCTAAAATTAAAGTCGGGAGAGTTTGAGGATTGCTCGATAAATGAGGAATTTGTGATGCACTGACTTTATTAGGCATCTATTTGCTGTCCTGAATATAGCGTAAGCATCCACATTCCGTCGAACATGAGGTTGGTTCCAATCAAAATACCAATCAGCCAAGCTGCAATAAGTGGAGAGCTAGACCAAACAAAAATACCGAACATAATGCCGATAATTCCGCTTACCAGCATCCATCCCCAGTTCGATGAAATTCGGCGCATTTGAAACGCAAGCGATACTTGGATAACACCCTGTACAAAAATTGTAATGCCCAGCACTAATGTGAAGGCAAATGCCCCTTCTAGCGGATTCATCATCACAAAAATTCCGGACAGAAAATACAAGAAACCTAGAATCAGTTTCCAGACGACTTGACCTGCGCCCCTCGATTGAAAGGCATAAGCGATTTGGGCAATTCCGGCAAAAATGAAGATCCATCCAAACGTTAAGGTTGTCGCAATCGTGGCAAAGAAAGGAAATATGATCGCAATGAAGCCCAACACAATCATTAGAACGGCGATCGCATTTGTCCATCCAGAGCTAGAAATTTGCTTATCCGTTGTAGACTCAATAACTCTCATGATGACTTCCTTTTAAATAGGTATTTGTAAGATTCTTAGGCATAGCTTCCTATTGCCACCTACTCCAACTTCACCACCATCTTTCCAATATTTTTTCCTTCAAACAGACCGATAAATGCGCTTATCGCATGTTCAAGCCCTATTACCACTGTTTCTTTATTCTTTAATTTGCCAGCCCGAAAATAGCCGCCCACTTCCCGTTCAAATTCGCTCTGCTGCTTTAGCCAATCGCCAACGATCAGCCCTTTCATCGTCAATCGCTTGGTCGTCATGTTGAATAAATTGGTAGGGCCAGGTTTTGGTATCTCCGCGTTGTAGCTAGAAATACCGCCACAGGCGATAATCCGTCCATGTATGCGCAACGCTGAGAGTGCGGCTTCGAGCATTTCACCGCCGACATTATCGAAATAAACATCAATTCCGTTGATTGCCGCTAGGTTGAGTTGTTCGATAACAGGGATGACAGGACTAGATTTATAGTCGAAGGCAATATCAAATTCACATTCTTCTCGCAGAAACTTGACCTTCTCTAGTGAACCTGCTGAGCCAATAACCTCGCACCCTCTCAATTTCGCCAGTTGCCCAGCCATACTGCCCACTGCGCCAGCGGCTCCCGAAATAAAAATAATGTCACCAGCTTTGACATCCACCAAATTCAATCCAGCCCAAGCCGTCATGCCCGTCATGCCGAGGGCACCGAGGTAAACTGAGAGCGGTTGAAGGTCGCGGCTGACGGGGTGTAATTCTTGGGGGGTCGCTATGAAATATTCTCGCCAGCCATAGCTAGAAATGACGGTATCTCCGGGCTTAAATTCCTTGGCGCGGGACTCAACGACCTCACCAACGGCACCACCGCTCATGGGTTTACCTAACTCGAACGGTGGAACATAGGATTTCCCAGCGTTCATGCGACCGCGCATGTAGGGATCTACTGACATGTAGAGATTGCGAACGAGCACCTGTCCATCTTGGAGTGGCTCCAGTTTGGTTTGGGCGAGGGCAAAGTTATTTGGGGTGGGCATTCCAGTGGGGTGAGAGATTAGTTGAATCTCGCGGCTGATCGTATCTGCCATAATTTTTCTCCTGTTAGCATTCTTTTGATGTCTGTCAATTGATTGTCTTTACGTTGCGATAAGATTACCGCTGCGGGTTGGGGGATTTTTCTAAAGGCAAAACGCGATCGCTGCGTTCTAATTGGCTTTGAAGATCGACCAGGTGAACGCCAATCAAGTTTGGCAACACGACGTCAGCAGCTCCAACGCGAGTCATTGGGCCGATCCCAATCGATCGCATCCCACCTGCGATCGCCGCTTGAACACCCACAGTGGCATCTTCAACTACGACACAGCGATCGGGATTACATCCAATTTGTTTAGCTGCGAACAAAAATAGGTCTGGGGCTGGCTTGGGTGACTCGACACTATCTCCATCGGCGATCGCATCCACGAGATTACCAATCCCTAATTTCTCGATCACTGTGCGGGCATTCTTACTCGCAGAACCGATCGCGATTTTGATGCCAGCTTGTCTGAGTTCTGTTAAAAGATCAACGGCTCCTGGAAACAGATCTTTGGGGGTAATTGTGTTGATCGATTCCAGGTAATAATGATTTTTGCGCTCCATCATTTTCTGTAAATCCGCTTCCGAATACTGTCTAATCCCAATGATGTGCATCAGCGACTCGCGGCGGGATACGCCACGGAGAGCTTCATTCGCCTGCCTGTCAAAGGGCAATCCCTCTTCATCAGCCAATTGTTGCCAAGCCCGATAGTGATATTCGGCAGTATCCGTCAACACGCCATCGACATCGAAAATATAGCCCTGAATATCTTTAGCTGGAGCGGCTGAGGGCGAGAGGTTGAAATGGTGCCAAGTGCCGTGCCAGTTGAGTTTGAATTTGAGCCGTGTCCAATTTGGTGGCAGATGGGGAGTTGCGACGGGACCATTTTCAGTCAGTTGGATACCACCAAAGCCGAATACTACTGCTTGCCAGACACCACCAGCGGAAGCGGCATGAATGCCATCTTCAGTGTTACCAAAAGTGTTTTGCAGATCGATCAAAGCTGCCCGCATAAAGTGTTCGTAAGCATCTACCGATTTATCCAGGCTGGCGGCGAGGAGTGCTTGAACGGATGAACCGAGGGACGATCCGTAACGGCTATCGGTGCGAGGAGTGTAGTAGTTCCAGTTTTCGTGCAAGATATCCTGACGATTGGCGAATTCTGGCGTGTTAAACAGGAGGTAGAGCAGCATCAGCACGTCGGGTTGCTTGATGACTTGGCTCTGATTTGTTTTTGCCATACCGAGGACAGATTGAATTGATCGAGTGCGCGGTTCATAGTCGCTCAAGTTGAGATCTTGGAGCGCGAAGAAGCCCTCAAACTGCTCGATCAGCAATGTTTGGGGATTGTAAGGGATGTACATCTGGGAGATCGTCGTGTGGAAAGCTAGTAGCTGCGCGGGCGTGATTTGTAGCTGTTGGGCGAGAGCGATCGCCCGCTCTGGAAACGTTTGCTGTAGCCACTCATAGACAGCAACAGCCTTTTCCAGATGCCATTGCACCAGTCGATTGGTGTAAGCATTGTTTCGGACTTCCTCGTGATATTCATCGGTACCGATGACCCCGCACAGTTCATAGCGTTGCTGCTTTTCGTGCCATTCCACCCGACTGAGCCAGAAGATGCCAGTATCGAGGATGATTTCGGCTCCGCGATCGCGCATCCAGACATCATCACCCGTTGCTTGCCAGTATTGCCAGACAGCATAGGCAATGTCGGCACTAATATGAATCTCGCGCTCCCCATTCCAGATTCGGACAGGTTCCACATAAGGATCGCTCGACAGCGACCATTTAGGGGTCATTTCATCGCCAGTTGCCGCACTTTCCCAGGCAAACATCGCTCCTTTGTAACCATTGTGGATTGCTTTGCGTCTTGCTCCGGGCAGGGTGTCATAGCGATAATCGAGGAGGCTGCGGGTGATCGCAGGTTGTGTGAAGGTGAAAAAGGGCAGGATAAAAATTTCGGTATCCCAAAAGATATGCCCCCGATAGCCAAATCCCGATAAGGTTTTGGCGGGAACGCTGTCAGGATCGATATTGAGCGACCCTCGATCGGTACAGCCACCAATGAAGAGTTGAAATAAGTTATATCGCACTGCTAACTGAGCATTAATATCGCCCTCAATCTTGATATCGCTGTCCTGCCAAACCGCTTCCCATGCCTGTTGATGGGCGGCGAGGAGAATCGGATAAACTGGCAGTGCGGCTAATTTGGCTTGAGCCGCCTGAACTGGCGATTTGGATTCGCGAGACGTAAATACCGTTACCACCTTCTCGATGCTGACACTCTGCCCCGCTGGGGCGAAAAAAGTGGTCGTCAATGTGGGAGAGTCAGTGGTATTTATGACCTGCGATAGCGCATCAGTGCCGCTTGTAGACATTTTCGCAGCCATACCGAGTTCGATCTGAGTACTGCGGGTGCGAACGTGCAGCCACACTCCTTGTTCTGTCTTGCCTCGATCAAGATGCTCCCAGTGGTCGAAGCCTTGATTTTCAGAATAGCCATTGATGCTTGACTGCACCTCAATCGTGCCATCAAGATCGATCAGCGTAATCTCACACCGCAGTGCTAATACCTGTTCGTCTGCTAAACTCGCAAACCGTTCAAACTTTAAATTTATCGTATTTCCCTGTGGGCTACGCCAGCGGATTGATCGACTTAGAATCCCATGTCGCAAGTCCAGCCGCCGTTCATAAGCGAGAATTTCACCGCGATCTAACCGAAATTGTTCTCCGTTGATGATGACGATCAATAACAGCCAATCGGGACAATTTGCCAGCTCGGTATACACCACGGGGGTATCGTCATAAACCCCATTAATTAAGGTAATTGGCAATGCATGGGGGTAGCCTTCCTCAAAACTGCCGCGCGTGCCTAAATAACCATTGCCGATCGTAAATACGGTCTCTCTGGCACGTAATTTTGCTGGGTCGAATTCAGGTTCGGTTAGCGTCCAGTCGGTGTAAATTAGATCGCGAGGACGGGTGAGAGTATTCATGCTGTTGACATAATGGGACTAAAAACTAGTCTTATTTCGCGGTTCATCAGATCTGTTATTGTCTTCTGTCGTTGGCAGAGCCTCTCAGATTATTTAACAGTGGCAAGCAGACTAAGCTTTTCCAGTAGCTCCTTGGCGGCTGGCTCAGAAGATGCGGGGTTTTGCCCAGTAATCAATAGACCATCTTGCACAACATAGGGCTGCCAGTCGGCTACTTTGGAATAATTCCCTCCGTTTGTTCGGAGCATATCCTCGACCAGGAAGGGGACAATCTTAGTTAATTCGGCTGCCTGCTCCTCGGTGTTGGTGAAGCCTGTGACGGCTTTACCTTGCACCACAGGTTCGCCATTGACTGCCTTTACATCACGCAGCACACCTGGCGCGTGGCAAACTAGGGCGACTGGTTTACCCGCACCAAGCATGGCTTCGATCAGAGCGATCGAGGATGCGTCTTCAGCCAAGTCCCAGAGAGGGCCATGACCGCCAGGGTAAAAGACTGCATCAAAATCACTAGCGACAACTTCGCTTAATTTGAGGGTGTGAGCAAGGACATTTTGTGCGGCGGGATCTACCTTGAAGCGCTGCGTGTCTTCAGTCTGAGTATCTGGGGTGTCACTCTTGGGATCGAGTGGCGGCTGCCCACCAAGCGGTGAGGCTAGGGTAATGGTCGCACCTGCGTCTTTAAACGTATATAGCAGTCCTAAATCAGTTGTAAAATATATAGAATCTATCATAGCTCTAGAGTCTGTTGACACTTATGGAAGACATATCTGAGGATCAGAGTAATAACTCAGAACCGAAAGCTATAGATGAGCTACGGGATTTCATC
>JBGSVR010000407.1:0-2976 GCA_041752855.1 Thermosynechococcaceae cyanobacterium | reverse complement strand
GGCGCTCCCTCCCTACGTTTTTGCGCGTCTAGACGAGCTAAAATCCAGCGCCCGCGCCCAAGGCATTGACCTGATTGACCTTGGCATGGGCAACCCCGATGGGTCTGCGCCACGGGAAGTGATTGAAGCGGCGATCGCCGCTATGGAGATCCCCAGCAACCACGGCTACCCGCCCTTTGAGGGTACCGCCAGCTTTCGTAAAACTATCACCGATTGGTACAACCGCCGCTACCAGGTGGAGCTAGATCCCGATGGTGAAGCCTTGCCGCTTTTGGGTTCTAAAGAGGGGCTAACCCACTTAGCACTGGCCTACATTAACCCTGGGGATGTGGTGCTGGTGCCTAACCCCGCGTATCCGCCACACTTTCGGGGACCTGCGATCGCAGGGGCAGACCTGCACCCCATGCTGCTAACGGCAGAAAACGACTGGCTGATTGATCTGGGCAAAATCCCTGAGGATGTAGCGCGACGGGCGAAAATTCTGTACTTTAACTACCCATCTAACCCCACAGCAGCAGTGGCTCCCCGTGATTTTTATGTGGATATGGTGAAGTTTGCCAAAAAATACGAAATTTTGCTGGTGCATGACCTGTGCTACGCAGAGCTGGCCTTTGATGGCTACCAGCCCGTGAGCCTGCTCGAAATTCCAGGGGGCAAAGACATTGGCGTAGAGTTCCACACCATGTCTAAAACCTACAATATGGCGGGTTGGCGCGTTGGGTTTGTGGTGGGCAACCGCGATATTATTCAGGGTCTACGCACGCTCAAAACCAACCTAGACTACGGCATTTTTTCGGTACTTCAAACCGCCGCTGAAACGGCGCTTAATTTGCCCGATAGTCACTTAAAAATGGTGCAGAAACGATACTGCGATCGCCGTGACTTTCTCATTGCAGGGCTAGAAGAACTGGGCTGGAGTATCCCTAAAACAAAGGCCACGATGTACCTTTGGGTGCCCTGTCCGGTCGGTGCCAGCTCGACAGATTTTGCGCTTAAGCTACTGCAAGAAACAGGCATTGTTGTTACGCCAGGAAATGCGTTTGGCTCCGGTGGCGAAGGCTATATGCGCATCAGTTTAATTGCAGACCAAGATCGACTAGAGGAAGCACTTAGTCGGCTGAGACAGGCTAATATTACCTTCAATATGCAGACGGTTTAATGGTCAACCATTGTCTCTAGCTAGGATTTTCGGCAAAACTATTGCCAGCCTTCATTCTCGCGACGTTAACGCGATCCCTTGTATCGGGCATCAATCCTCATCAAGATCTGGTCGTAATCATCCAGTTCATTCACAGACTGCTGCGTTCCACCGAATTTTCCTGCAAAAAGTAGGGCGCTATCGGTAAAATTAGCAAAGGTTCGCTTTGTGGGAAATTACCGTGACAATGACACCCCTCTCTCTTTCTGAAACATCCAGTAGCGCTGCTGCCGCCACCCCAACCCTTCAGCTCCCCGATGCCTTGGGTCGATTTGGCATCTTCGGCGGCAAATATGTGCCAGAAACCCTCATGCCTGCCCTCAGCGAACTCGAAGCCGCGTATTACGAGTGCCGTAAAGACCCCACCTTCCAAACCGAACTCGACGGACTGCTCAAAGACTACGTCGGTCGCCCCAGCCCCCTTTATTTTGCCGAGCGGCTGACCCAACACTACGCCCGTCCCGACGGCACAGGGCCACAGATTTATCTCAAACGCGAAGACCTCAATCATACGGGTGCCCACAAAATCAATAACGCCCTAGCGCAGGCACTCCTTGCCAAACGCATGGGCAAACAGCGCGTCATTGCTGAAACCGGAGCAGGGCAGCACGGTGTAGCAACAGCAACGGTTTGCGCTCGCTTTGGGCTACAGTGCGTCATCTATATGGGTGTTCATGACATGGCGCGTCAAGCCCTCAACGTCTTTCGCATGAAGCTGATGGGTGCTGAAGTGCGTCCGGTTGAGGCAGGTACGGGCACGCTCAAAGACGCCACTTCAGAAGCGATTCGCGACTGGGTCACAAACGTTGAAACCACCCACTACATTCTGGGTTCTGTGGCAGGGCCACACCCCTATCCCATGATGGTGAGAGACTTCCACGCCATTATTGGC
Organism: Thermosynechococcaceae cyanobacterium; assembly: GCA_041752855.1. GTDB lineage: Bacteria > Cyanobacteriota > Cyanobacteriia > Thermosynechococcales > Thermosynechococcaceae > JAAURS01. The sequence continues at coordinate 886 of JBGSVR010000407.1, read as the reverse complement.
GAAGAAACGCGGCGGCAGTGCCAAGAAAAATGGAAGTGCCTGCCCGATATTCTGCTGGCCTGTGTGGGCGGTGGCTCTAATGCAATGGGCTTATTCCATGAATTTGTTAAGGAGCCGACCGTGCGCCTGATTGGGGTTGAAGCTGCCGGAGACGGTGTCGAAACCGGACGACATGCTGCAACGCTGACCCACGGTCAGGTGGGCGTACTTCACGGCGCAATGAGCTACCTCTTGCAGGATGATGATGGGCAAGTCCAAGAAGCCCACTCCATTAGCGCAGGGTTAGACTACCCAGGAGTAGGCCCAGAACACAGCTATTTCAAAGACTCAGGCCGCGCTGAATACTATAGCGTGACCGATGCTGAGGCGATCGCAGCCCTCCAGCGTCTCTCTCAACTCGAGGGCATCATTCCGGCACTGGAAACCAGTCATGCGATCGCCCATCTTGAAACCCTGTGTCCCCAACTTGACGGCAGCCCTCGGATTGTCCTCAACTGCTCTGGACGGGGCGACAAGGATGTCCAGACCGTCGCGGCATATTTAGAGCAGCATCCCTCCAACTAATTCGATCTGACTCAGATAAATAGTTTGATGCAAGGGTTCCGACGACACACGTCGGAACCCTTTTTTATCACCATCGTTTAAGCCATCCTAGGCAATCAGGATTATAAAAAGTTCTACAGATAGCAAATTTAGCCCTCAAGCAATGTTATTCTACGGTGAAAGATTATTTACTTCAGCAGTAGGTAAGTATTCTGGTCATCTGGCTTCTGTAATCAATCGCCAGATGATTCTGCGTTAAGGGGGGTTGAAGACAATCAAACCATTGAGCCTTAACGATGCGTTATTTTGCAAAAAGTACGGCGATCGCCCTCGCGCTTCTCGT
>JBGSVR010000406.1:0-10763 GCA_041752855.1 Thermosynechococcaceae cyanobacterium | reverse complement strand
CAGGGTAATGAATCGCCAAGCGACAATTCCAGGTGCTAAGGAGTTTTTACGATGAAGCGAAACCGTTGGGTCTCTTTACTAGGACTAAGCGTATTGGCGTTAAGCCTCTCACCCCAATCGACTAAAGCCTTTGAAGATAGTACCCCTCCGCAGCAAGGGACAGAGATTTGGCGGAGCGGCTCTTTCGTTGTTGAAAATTTTCAAGGCTACACCTCTCCCTTCGGCTACCGGACTTCGCCAACGGGTGGCTATACCCGAGAATTTCACAGTGGGCTAGACTTTGCGGCACCAGTGGGCAGCTACATTCGCGGCTGGTGGAGTGGTCGCGTGCTTGAAGTTTCAGACCATACGGCCTGCGGTACTTCTATGCGGATTCAGTCTGGCTCTTGGGTTCATGTTTACTGTCACATGATGGGTTCTGTGGGGCGCGATGGGCAGGGTCGTTTTATGACCGATAGTGAGAGTGGGCTAAAAATTTATGAAGGGCAGTCGATTCAGTCGGGTCAGCGGATTGGTCGGGTAGGAATGACGGGCAGAACCACTGGTCCTCACCTTCACTGGACTCTAAAGTATCAGGGTCGATTGGTAGATCCTGCCCTGGTATTACAGGCCATGTTTACGGCACAGCGGCAGCCAGGATACGTTTCTAGTCAACCTCAGTAGTTTTTATTGCTGAGGGCTTCTAAGGCTTCTCATCTTCTAGAACCTTTTTTACCAGTGCGGCTAAACGTTGCGCTGCACCCGGCTGACCTCGAACTTTTTTGAGGTCAGTCTGCATTTGTTTGAGCTGTTCAGGCTGATCTAGAAGGGATGCTATGCGATCGCCGACAGGCTTTGGCGATAAATGCCCAATCCATTCCGGCACAATTTCTTTGCCTGCCCAAATATTAGGCCAGGCTCTTAACCCTAAACCTTGCCTGAGCGCCCATGCATTGATGAGCTTGGCGAAAACTGTCCCCAGCAGGGGTAAGTTTGCTAATAGACCGGGTATGCCATCCCAGGCGCGCATAATGTCTAACTGCTGAGTGGGCAGAATGACCAGCATCGCAACCGCGAGAGACGCAAGTTCGGCGGTATTGGCTCCGACGGTCGTAACGCAGAGCTGACAGTGCGTCAGTAGGTCATAGGCAGGGAAGCGAGTCCAGAGCAGCACCCGTGCGCCGTTTGGTGTAAGAAGATAGGGTGATCCCTCGGCTGGCTCTACCAACATTGCCTGACAGCCATGCATGATTTCAAAGTAAGAATTTAAGCCTGGGTCGGCGTAACGGCTGAGTTCTTTTAGGGTGAGCGTTGGCGCAACGGGAATGATGAACTGCGTTTGGGGACGGCTTTTGTGAAGGTGATTGGCGATCGCCATCCCTAACGGCAGCAGCACCGACAGCTTCATTGATTTTGACCCTGGCAACAACCCTACCAGTTCTGTGCCCAAGGGCAGGTCTAGCATCTGTTCAATGGGTTCTGCGAGGGGGCCAAGCACCTGCGCCTCGGCAATAAGGTCGCCGACAACGTGAACCTTGGGGCGAAACTGTGCTGGAACCTTACTAATGACTTCGACTTGGGTTACACCGCAACCATCAATCCAGCGTAGCCAGCGAGCCGTCCATTCGGCATAGGTCACAATTTTGTAGCCCAAGCGCTTGCCCATCGCCACCGCAAAAAACTGGTCGCCCCCTAAAAACAGCACCACGCCTTTTGATCGCCAGTCCCAGTTCTGGGCAGTTTTTTTCCATAGTAGAAATGACCAAAACTGTTCTGGCTGTTGTACCCGATTCACCTCAGGAAATCCTCTTACAACCTCGGCTTCTTTACCACTAGCGTGGGGGCAAGGGGATAGAATGACCGAAATTCTGGCTTCCGCAGGGTTAGGGAAATAGTGTGATCGCAGTGCCTGAACCACCGGACGCACCCAGGTCATCACCTCTCCTGGCCCATTGGAGAGAATCAAAATGTCTATCGGAGCGCAATCTTGAACCGAATCCATGACAGATTTTTAAGAAAGATGGATCAAAATGTAACAATAGAAAAAGTCTGCTGCAATTCACTTGGCATGTTTTATGGCAGCTCCCCCAGATGTGACGCTCCTCGTCGATGGCTACAACGTGATTGGAGCCTGGATGCCCCTTGCGTTTTGTGGCGATAGAGCTGCATTAGAGGCCGCACGAGAACAGCTCATTGAAGAGTTAGCCAACTATAGTGCGTTTCAAGGCTACCAGACCCGCATTATATTTGATGCCCACCAGCGCCACGGCTCCTATGGCAATTCTGAACTCATTACCAACGCCTTAGAAATTTTTTATACCGAGTATGGTGAAACCGCCGATACCCACATCGAACTCTTTTGTTCTCAGGCGCGGTTTCAAGCGCGTAAGTCTCACCATCGTCTCATTGTTGCCACCAATGACCGCGCCCAGCAGCTTACCGTGATGGGCTATGGCGCAGAATGGATCTCTGCTCAGCAGCTTCTGGGGGATGTGGAGGCGATCGCCTTAAGTATTCAACGCAAGCAGCGATCTAATAAAAAAACGTCCACGCGATTGCTTTCGCACTCCTTAGATCCAGACGCTAAGAAAAAGCTCGAAAAATGGCGACATGGGTTGAACTAAAGATGGGTGAGATCCGTTCTATCCAATAGGAGCTACCGCATACACACACTTCTAACAAAATCCCCTCCTCGGAGGGGTGCCCAAAGGGCGGGGTGGGTTAGTCAGTAGCGTCATGACCAACCTACCCCTACGGTTGACTCTACGCACCGACAGCTTCTTTGGCAGCATAGAGAACTTCTGCATTGATTTCAGCAAAACCGCGATCGCGGGCAAACTTCTCGGTATTGCGCTTGACCTTGCCCCGCACAAACCCAGGAATTTTGTTCAGCTCCGCCTGTCCGTCTGGTGTCCAGCCGAGATCAGACTCAGCAGACATCGTTTTAGTAATCACTTCTTTGGTATCGTGTCCGCCAAAAATCTCTAGAAGATGGTCTTCCATCCCTAAAGTGAAGGAGTTGTAGACCAAGTCCACGACCTGATTCGCACCCTCATAACCCAAATAGGGGGTATAGCCCACCGGAAAGTTTTGGATATGGATAGGAGCGGCAATCACGCCACAGGGGATATCCAGTCGTTTGCCAACGTGTCGCTCCATTTGGGTGCCAAAGATGGCGGCTGGCTCATACTTTGCAATTTTGTCGCCAATTTCACCGTGGTCATCGGTAATTAGCACTTCATCACAGTATTCGCTGACCTGATCTCTAAACCAGTCCGCATCATATTTACAGTAGGTGCCTGCCATCACGACGTGAATCCCCATTTCTCGCGCCAAAATTTTGGTCATGGCGGCAGCGTGGGTATTATCGCCAAACACAACCGCCTTTTTGCCTGTCAGATTTTGGCAGTCAATCGAGCGAGAGAACCAGGCAGCTTGAGACACAAAGCGGGTTTGCTCATCAATGTAAGGTTCGTAATCTACCTCCGCACCCTGGGCATTCAGCACCTTTTGAATGGCGCGGATGCAGCGGGCTGTCTCCACAATGCCCATTGGCGTGATGTCTACGCAGGGCGTCCCAAATTCTTTTTCTAAATATTGGGCGGTTGTCACTCCAATTTCGCGGTACGGGACGAGGTTAAACCAAGCCTGAGGCAGACGCTTGAGGTTATTAACGAAGGCACCTTCTGGAATAATTTCATTCACTTCAATGCCCAGATCCGCCATCAAACGCCTTAGTTCGGTCGCATCGTGGTTATTGTGGAACCCTAGGGTGGTCATGCCAATAATATTGACCGAGGGTTTTGCTGTTTTACCTTGGGGCAACGACCCATCTTTACGCGCTTTTTCGATGTAGAACTGCACAATCTGGTCGAGGGTGCGATCGGCGGCTTGAAGTTCGTTATAGCGATAGTGGTTAATATCTGCCAGCAGCACGTCACCCTGAGACGTTTCGGCAGCGCGTTCGACAAAGTTTTGAAGGTCTTCTTGGAGAATGCTGGAGGTGCAGGTAGGGGTCAGCACAATCAGGTCAGGATGCTCTTCTGCATCCTTGCGGGTGATGTTATCCACCACCTTCTCTCCAGAACCACGGGCTAAGACGTGGCGGTCTACCACGCTGGTGGTGACAGGGGTAAAGTCACGCTCGCGGGTGAGCATGGAGCGCATCACATTGAAATAGTCGTCCCCCAGTGGGGCATGCATGATGCCGTGGACATTTTTGAATGAGCTGGCAATGCGGAGTGTGCCAATGTGTGCTGGCCCAGCATACATCCAATACGCCAATTTCATACCTTAAAACTCCCTTGGGTAATCTGCACGAAGGTTCTGTAGCGCATTAATTCGTAAGCCTACATTGACCTAAGCCTAACGTTCAAGGCAAAGGCATTGATCTGCCTGAAACAATACTCATAATGTTGACACAATAATTGATGTCGCTTCTCAGAAAATCTTCTCAGAGTATGGCGTTCTGCCGAGCGTGGCTTTTGACGTAGGTGAATGATGACATCGCAACCCTAATTTTGAGATCAGACGCTCTACACTGTAAGCGTTTGGCATAAACACCCCAATAAACAACTCAATACGCACAAAAATGGAATTATTTGAAGTACAGGCGTCGCTCAATCCGTTTATTCAAGCCTGCCAGACGATTCAACCCGAGCATCCAGAAGATGTGCGCCGTTTTTTTGAGGGTGTAGTTGGTTTCCCCTATGATAAAGAGCTGCTGCTTCAGGCGTTTGTGTATCTCAATATTGAGCGATATTTGCCCACCTGCGATCGCCTCCTACTCTTTGAAAAGTCTCCAGATCTGGGCAACCGTACAGACCTAGGCAAATGTGACTTTGTATACCTCACCACGCAGCAAACGCTTTTTTTAATTGAAACTAAATATATTGATTTAGCAGCTCATGGCACAACGGCTCAGCGCCGCCGCACAAAGAAGCGAAAGGACGTCTTAGAGCAGGTTGACAGACTTAAAACCTTTCTAAGCGAACACTGGAAGATCCCGATGGACTATTTTGAATGTGCGGTGTTTACAACCGACCCTAACTTAGTATCTCGCGGCGCTGAAAACGGAATCTTGACTGAATTTGTGTCGATTGATGACTTGTTTGAATGGAAAGCCCAGCGGCAGCTTGGCTAAGGAGAAATAAGGTAATACTCGCTATTTTTACAAAAGCAAATTGAGTATAAAGGTAGGTTCTAAAAATAAAGTTAAGGGCATAATTGTAGTAACTAGATTCACTTATTCTAGGCTAGAATTCTAGATAGATTCAAAATGTAAGATATAGAAAGGCATCATGCGAAATGGCAAAGAACGCGAAAGCTGAAGTAAAAATTGAAGGGGAATCAGAAGTAAAACCGTTGACCGGCAAAGCTTTGCTACAAAAGCTCAAAGAAATTCCCAAGCTATCTCGAAGCGCAAAAGCGCGTGAATGCGGCTATATAAGCGCTGGGAAAAATGGAAATACTCGCGTCAATATCAGCGGATTCATCAACGCTATTCTTGAGGCTAGAGGCGTTTCGCTTGATTCAAATAGCGAAAAAGATGGTCGAGGGCGAGAGGCCACCTATCGATTAACGGTTCATAAAAATGGAACCATTGTGGTTGGGGCTGGCTATACCGAGAAGATGGGGCTGAAGCCTGGTGATGAGTTTGAAATCAAGCTGGGCTATAAGCACATCCACCTCAGGCCGATTGGTGAAGAGAGTGAACAAGAGGATTAGAGCGACGCTCTTAGCCCACGGCAAACAGCCTCTTGCTCAGGTTTAACTGTTTTCTACCTATATTGGCTTTATTGCTCACCCAAGAAGCCAAGCAATTTAACAATGGAGAATAGGGGATTCGAACCCCTGGCCTCTGCGGTGCGATCGCAGCACTCTACCAACTGAGCTAATTCCCCGACGGCATACTTCTATCATAGCGGCATAAACGCATTGATCCTAGTACGCAAAATCCCCCTTAGGTTAGCCTAAGGGGGATTTCTATGGTCTTTAACTCAGACTAATCCTTCGTGATGCGCGGCGGTTCGCGGAAGAAAATAGCAAAGAAGAACAGACCCAACAAACAGGCAAAGATGAATACGTATGCGATCGCTTCCATAGGAGCCTCACCAAAATCTTGATAGTGTTCAGGGTAGCGTGATATCAAAAAAGGTGCCCTAAAAGCAGCAGCGCAGCCCTAGAGCACCTTTATCAAAGAGAGTTAAACTCTACTGCGAGTGGACGTATCGCCCAGCTTTTGGTAGTAGCCCCACTCAACCTGTTCTTCAGCAAGGTCTGGGTCAACCCCAGCAAACACATCGCGGAACAGCGTACGAGCGCCGTGCCAAATGTGACCAAAGAAGAATAGCAGCGCGAAGCAAGCATGTCCAAAGGTAAACCAACCGCGAGGACTGGTTCGGAAAATCCCGTCAGAGCTTAGCGTTTCAGAGTCAAACTCAAAAGGTTCACCGAGTTGAGCCTTACGGGCATACTTCTTGACCGTTGCCGCATCTGTGAAGGTTTGACCATCCAATGCGCCACCGTAGAGGCTAACCGTAATACCCTTCTGCTCAAAGCTGAACTTAGACTCAGCCCGACGGAACGGAATATCAGCCTTGATTTCGCCAGAGCCATCGACTAACAACACAGGGAACGTCTCAAAGAAGTTTGGTAGGCGACGCACAAATAGCTCTTCGCCCGTACTGTCTTTGAACACAGGGTGTCCTTGCCACTGACGGGCAATGCCATCACCGCTGTTCATTGCACCTGTACGGAACAATCCACCCTTTGCAGGGCTATTGCCCACATAGTCGTAAAACGCCAGCTTCTCAGGAATCCCTTCCCAAGCTTGAGCAATGCTCTTGCCGTTGGCAACATCGGTTTGTACTCGACGCACCATTTCTTGCTGGAAGTAGCTGTTGTCCCACTGATAGCGAGTAGGGCCAAATAGCTCAATGGGCGTTGCAGCGGTTCCGTACCACATGGTGCCAGCCACGATAAACGCAGCAAAGAACACAGCCGCAATACTGCTAGAAAGCACCGTTTCGATGTTCCCCATCCGCAGTGCCTTATAGAGCCGCTGAGGAGGGCGCACAATCAGGTGAAACAGACCAGCAATAATGCCCACAACCCCTGCTGCAATGTGGTGAGCCACAATACCGCCTGGATTGTAAGGATTAAACCCGTCAGGTCCCCACTCTGGAGCAACGGGCTGAACATGCCCCGTTAATCCGTAGGGGTCAGAAACCCACATCCCAGGTCCCCATAGACCTGTGAGATGGAAAGCGCCAAAGCCAAAGCACAGCAGACCAGACAAAAATAGGTGAATCCCAAACATCTTGGGCAAATCTAGCGCCGGTTCACCCGTGCGGGGGTCTCTAAATAGATCAAGATCCCAGTAAACCCAATGCCAGATGGCAGCTAAAAACAAAAGGCCGCTCAGCACAATGTGCGCTAGCGCGACGCCTTCAAAACTCCAGAAGCCCGGATTAACGCCCGTTTCACCTAAAACGCTCCAGCCGCCCCAAGAAGACGTAATGCCCAATCGTGACATGAAGGGCAGCACAAACATGCCCTGCCGCCACATGGGGTTCAAAATTGGATCGCTGGGGTCAAAAACGGCTAGCTCATAGAGAGCCATGGAGCCAGCCCAGCCTGCGACCAGCGCGGTATGCATCAAGTGCGTTGCGATCAGTCGCCCTGGGTCGTTAATTAAGACCGTGTGGACGCGGTACCAGGGTAGTCCCATTGACTACGCTCCTCCTCTTAAAATATCGTTACATTTTTCCAACAGTTTTTATTCCGAGGCTCGATACCCCGAGGAATATTAAACCTTGCCTCAACGGCTGAAACAGCCATTGGAAGCGTCTTTTGTTAGACTCAGGCATCTGAGCAAACTAAGAGAGTCATTGACCACTATTGAAGCATACTTAAGCACTTGGCATGAAGCGCCTTAGTGGTTAGGTATTTAGCTTATTTGATGAGTCTGCCAGAACACCTTCAGTTGTGAAGTTCTTATTCATTAGGTGTTTTAAGCCTAAAGTCTGCTTTGCTAAGAAGGTCGTGTCAGTGGCCTAAATAACAGCGTTGAGGCAGAAAACTATTAAACTATATAAAGAACTGTAACTAGTGTCTCATCAGTTTTCAAGGAAGCTTAATGTTTTGAAAACGATAGGTTTGACGCGCTTTAAAGAGAATTATTCGGCTGTTACCCGTAATATTTCTTCGCATGTTTAGATTTCTAAGGTTATTTCGAGGAGACCTGTTTTATGAGTCAAGCGACCAATCCCGCAGAGCAGCAGGCATCTGTCGAGGGTTCATCTGTGACCGCTGCAATACCCCAGAGCGCTAAGCCAATGTCGTTTTTGGCGAGCATCAATTTTATCAAGGAAGGTAAAGAGGTTACGGCGGCGGCAGGCGCAAACCTACGGCAGAAGGCGATCGAAAATGGGGTTGATATCTACACGTTTAAGGGCAAACTGATGAACTGCGGCGGCATTGGACAATGTGCCACTTGCGTTGTCAATATTACTGAGGGTGCCGATCAGCTTTCGCCGCGCACGGATTTTGAAAACCGGAGGCTTAAGAAACGTCCCGACAGTTGCCGTCTTGCCTGTCAAACAATGGTTAATGGTTCGGTGACGGTAGAGACAAAGCCTTAAGCTTCAGCATTATGGCGCGTTTAAGCTTGACCATGACGGAACGATAGTATTGTAGTCTTATAGATCTGTGCTGGGATAAAAAGAGTTAATTCCTATGGAAGTTAATAATCTTGGATTGATTGCTACGGCTTTATTTGTGTTTGTGCCGACGGTTTTCTTGATCATTTTGTATGTTCAAACAGCTAGTCGTGGAGAAGGTTAAGGCTTTGATGGATTCTTCACCTCACGGTTGAGTTTCTAAAAAGCACCTCCAAAAAGAGGTGCTTTTTGCTTACGTTTCGCTTTGTGGATGGGGTTGGTTAGGTTTATGTTTGGCTCACGACGAATTCAGCCAGAGCCTGGGCAGGAGTCTGTCTGGGACTATCCCCGTCCGCCTGCTCTTGAAGTGACTACAAAGTTAGTACAGGTTGAATGCGGCGGGGTAATGATTGCCGAAACTCGTCGCGCCCAGCGCATTCTAGAGACGAGTCATCCTCCCGTCTACTACATCCCGCCAGAGGATGTTCGCTTAGAATACTGCCAGCCCATCACACGCACTAGCTTCTGCGAATGGAAGGGGATGGCGGCTTACTACAATTTAGCCGTGGGCGATAGGCTCCTCGAAGCCGCAGCCTGGTACTATCCAGAACCCACGCCTCAGTTTGAGGGCATCCGTTGCTGTATTGCGTTTTACCCTAGCCGGATGGATGCCTGCTATGTCGATGGAGAGCGGGTACAGTCCCAGCCAGGGGACTTTTACGGCGGCTGGATTACCCAAGATATTGTGGGGCCTTTTAAGGGAGATCTGGGGACTTGGGGTTGGTAAAGCCACCCTCAATGCCAAGGGGTTAGCATAGTAAAGCGTAATAAGTATTAGCAGCAGCGGCAGTATGGGCAGTAAAGTAGCAGTCGGTCTTTCGGGGGGGGTGGATAGCTCGGTGGCGATCGCCCTACTTCAGCGCCAGGGCTATGAAGTAGCAGGCGTAACCCTGTGGCTCATGAAGGGCAAGGGGCAGTGCTGCTCTGAGGGCATGGTAGATGCCGCCCAACTGTGTGAACAGCTTGGGGTTGAGTACCACGTTGTGGATACCCGCGACCTGTTTCAAGAAAATATTGTGGATTACCTAGTGGCAGGCTACGAAGTGGGCATCACGCCGCTGCCCTGCTCTCAGTGCAACAAAGCGGTTAAGTTTGGGCCGATGCTGCGCTACGCCCAAGAGACGCTAGACACGCAAAAAATTGCGACGGGTCACTATGCCCGTGTAGGTCAAGACCCTCAAACGGGAAGAGTACAGCTTTTACGGGCAGTCGATCGCCATAAAGACCAGTCCTACTTTTTGTACGACCTGTCCCAAGAGATTTTGGCAGGGGTCATTTTTCCGCTGGGTGAGCAAACGAAGACTGAAACGCGGCGCGTGGCGGCAGAACTGGGGCTGCAAACCGCTGAAAAGCCAGAGAGCCAAGATCTGTGCCTGGTAGAAGCCCACGGGTCAATGAGTGCCTTTTTAGACCAGTATATTCAGCCCCGTCAAGGTGAGATTGTGGATCGCAAAGGGCAGGTGCTGGGGCATCACGAGGGGGTGCATCACTACACGATTGGTCAGCGCAAGGGTTTAGGGGTGGCGGCGGCTCAGCCTCTGTATGTGGTGGGGCTAGACCCCGTGATGAATCGCGTGGTGGTGGGCGATCGCGACAGTGCAGTACAGCCAGACTGTACCGTCGGGCGTGTGAATTGGGTTTCGATTACGGCACCAGCGACGCCCATTCGCGCCCAGGTGCAAATCCGCTACCGCACGCCGCCTGTGGACGTAACAGTCATTCCGCTCCTGACGGAGGAAGGTAGCAGCAGCCCACGCGTAAAGTTGGTGTTCGACGAACCGCAGTTTAGCGTAACCCCAGGACAGGCTGCCGTTTGGTATGACGGCGAAATTGTGCTGGGGGGCGGCATTATTGAGCGTTTGCCGTAGAAGTTCAAACATAGGGTCTTGAAACGAATTTCAACTAGAATTCATTCAGTTGTCGAGTAAAACCCTATGGCAAAACCCATTCAACTCAAAAGCCGCAGTATATTAAGGCAGCAACACCTTAAAACAGGAGATAACGAATGATTGAAGTCTCCTTAGACGCACCTCGTCCGCGTTTGAATGTTATTGCCTTTAC
>JBGSVR010000405.1:0-11400 GCA_041752855.1 Thermosynechococcaceae cyanobacterium | reverse complement strand
CAATCTGGCTGGGCTGGGGCTTAAAGCGATCGCCTGGGTTATTGCGCTGCGGAAAAATGCCCACCCAAGACTGTAGCCCCAGCGCCACGGCACGAGACAGCCCCACGAGGGGAAGTAGCCATAGGGGAAAGGGAAAGTCCGGCGGTCTTGCTGGGGTGAGGGCAGAGAGTTCTTTGAGTGGGGCTTCGAGATCAGCGGCGTGGGCGTGGGCAAGCTGATCAATCCGCTGGCGCAGCGTTTTAGCAGCTAAGATTTCTTGAGCAGTGGTGTCTCGACAACCAACATAAAAGGCTTGGGTGTTGAGCGCATACTTCAAAATAAACCGCGTAAAAGTTTCAGCATCTAGGGCATCGCCTGGGTTAAAGCCTTCGCAGTGAATCCAGATAGCTTCCATTTCAGCGCCCATGGTTTCCACTAGCTCTTGGAGATACGCTGTAGCATAACCATCATGGTTGCTGATAAACAGCAGATGGGGCGCAACATTTTGCTCAGGATCATCCAAAATTACCCAGCGGGCAAAGTGGGTAGAGGGCGATTTTATAAAGTAGTTGGTACGACCTTTAACCTGCTCGGCAACTTGCGCTAGCTCAAGCTTGAGCGCATTGAGAGTGTCGGGACGCAAGGGGAAAATTGCGGTGAGGGGGGACTGTCCTATGGGCGATTTTCGCGACAATTCCTGAGGTGGTTTCGGTGACGATAAACCTTCCTGCTGGTTTAGGTTATTTCGATGCTGAGCCGCCTGCTGATAAACCAGGCGGCGAATGATATTAATGCTGCCTAAGGGTTCATGCTCTGGTAAACAGTGCCAGGGTGTAAACGAAAAATCTTCACCAAAGGCTGGCTCTGCTGCTGCTGCGTAAAACTGCTGGGGTGGAATTTCAATAGTGGCGACTTTATATTCTGGGGCATTCTTCCATTCTGTGGTGGGGTCATCGAGGTCAGCGGGGGTAGGGTTTGATTTGACCTGAATATAAAAATCAAACCGAGCGGGTTTCTGCTGATGGGTGAGATGCTCTACCAAGGCATCTCGTAAATAGTTGGGCGTATAGCGATTGGGCTTAGAAGCCTGATTGATCACGCTGGGTCTGACAAAATACTTCATGGCCTGCTCGGAATTACCAAGGCGATAGGCAGTTGTACTCCAGTAAGGCTGATCGAGAGGACTTGAGAGTTTAGACCGCTTTTTTTGAATTTTGGCGCTGACCAGAATCCAAATTTCGCGCAAGCGCCATTGACCAGAAGAAAAACTGGGGAATAAAAATGCAAGTAGCCGACCTAAAACCTTCAGAAACAGCACCCATTTATTTGTAGAGGGTGGCTCTGTTACAGACGGATCTTTGAAGGCTGCTGCTAAATCTAAGATCTGAAAAATTTCTAGGTAGGGCTGCACCCCTTTCATAAAAAAGCGCGGCACGTCAATGAAAACAAAGTCTTGAGTTTTAGAGGATGTATGAGAAGTATCAAGCACTCTGCATTCGCCCCCTAAATCCCCCAATTTGGGGGACTTTGATGTCTCAGAACCCCCCAAATTGGGGGGCAGGGGGGCTGAGTGCAACGCAGTTTGACACTTTTCAGATATCTTCTTAACCTGGTTTTCTGCTTCCTGCTGATCGCCGCCTTCCACCATGACTTTGACTGCCATGCCGTGGATATCGCCCTTAGAATCATCGGTGTCTTTGAGGTTAGAAAAACGAACCCAGGCAGGAAAGGTTTGGGGCTGATGCCATAGCCCCACGCGGCAGGCGTAGGGCAATTTTTCCCATAAATGGGGTTCTACACAAAAGCGGGCTTTCACGCAGCCGTGCTGTTTTGGGTGCTGATCGCGTTTTCTGGGGCTGTTTTGCTGCCGATCAATGTGGCGGGTGATCAGGTGGGCGATCCCCTCAATCGTCTCTACATCTGAAACAGTCATTCCCATCCCCTCAATATGTTTGATGGACGTGCTAAATATTCCGGCGTTGGATTGCAGATGTTAGTCTATATTATTTTGCCAGAAAAACTATCTACATCCAAAAAACAATAAAAATTTAATATCACCAATGATCCAGATTTTCAAAAGAGAAGATTAAGATTTCTGGCGTTTTATTATGGCCTGGTATACCACTGCTTGCCGATAGAATCAGGAATCTCATCAAAAATTCAGGACAGTCTGTCTTAATAGACAACAGCACTCAGGTATTTGAGCGTTTTACAGCGCGCGATGGACGGATATCGCGTCTGTAAGTCTGCTCTCAATGCTGATGCCCCCAGTGCTTGTTATCTAGTGTTCATCCTTAAGCCGCTATGTCTTTTACGCAAATGAATTTAGACAACATTTTGGTCATCGTGCCCGTCCTCAATGAAGAAGGCACGATCGCCAAGGTTGTCCATAGCCTAAAAGCGCAAGGGCTAAGCAAAATTCGCGTGGTCGATAACGGCAGCACCGACCAAAGTAAGCCTCAAGCCCATGCCGCAGGGGCAGAAGTTTTAGACGAACCTCAGGGGGGATACGGTCAAGCCTGCTGGCGAGGACTCCAAGATTTACCGGCACAGACGGAATGGATTCTATTCTGTGATGGGGATGGCAGTGATGATCTCAGTCAGCTCCCGCAGTTTTTTGAGCAATGCGATCGCCATGACCTGATTCTGGGCGATCGCACTGCAACCCCTCAAGGTCGCGCGGTGCTTACGCCTGTGCAGCAGTTTGGCAATCGTTTGGCGACGAGCCTGATTAATTGGGGCTGGGGTCATACCTATCACGACCTAGGGCCTCTGCGCCTGATCCGGCGATCGGCCTTAGAGAAAATCGCCATGCAGGATCGAGCCTTTGGCTGGACGGTTGAAATGCAGGTACGGGCAATAGAGACGGGACTTCGTATTTGCGAACTGCCCGTAGACTACCATCCGCGCCAAGGTGGACAGTCCAAAATTAGCGGAACTTTGATGGGCAGCTATAAAGCAGGTCGGTTTATTTTGGGTACTTTGGCACAGCTATACGGGCAACGTCTGCCGCAATTGCCGTACTGGCTTTGGCTAAGTACATTGCTGCTGGTGCTGGGCTGTATTTTGATGCAGCCCCACAGCAATTTCCAAGACTCTATCGCGCTGCGTAATTTCTGGCTTGGCGCTGGAGTGATGGGGTTAGGCTACATGCTCTCTTGGCAGGTAAAGCGCATCTCAAATCTATGGTTTTGGAGCGTTGCCGTTCTCACTCGCCTACTGCTGCTGCCCATGCTCCCTGGTGACGACGTGTGGCGCTATCTTTGGGAAGGACATATCCAAAACCTGGGGTTTAATCCGTTTGCATTTGCGCCCAATGCCCCAGAGCTGGAGGCTTTTCGGACGGTTTGGTGGTCGCAGATCAAACATATGGATGTATCCGCTATTTATCCCCCGTTAACTCAGTTGGGCTTTCGGGGGCTGGCGGCAATTGCTTTAAATGTCATTCTTTTTAAGGTCGCTTTTGTTGTTGCCGATTTATGGGTTTGCGGGTTGCTGTGTCGGCGGTTTGGCAATGCAAAGTCCATACTCTATGGCTGGAATCCGCTCATTCTCTACAGCTTTGCGGGGGGGGCACATTACGATAGCTGGTTTATTTTGCCGTTAGTGGCAGCTTGGCTGATAGCCGATCGCAACACTCGCCCCCTAGACTGGCTCTGGAGCGCTCTACTGGTGGGCGTTAGCGTGGCGGTGAAGTGGATGTCAGTGCCGATATTGGGGTTTTTGATGTGGCGATCGCTGCGTCAATTCAAGATCTGGCGTGCGGTCTGTATTGGTCTAGTTGGCATTTTACCGATGGGGTTGTCTAGCCTTGCCTTTTGTCAGCCCAACCGCTGTTCTTTAATTCCAACCGAGTCGGTCTTTGTGTCTTATGGGCGCAGCGCTGAGTTTATCCCTTATTGGGTTGGGCAATTTTGGCAGCCTTCTCTGCAAGCCAATTGGATTTATCTATTTCCCCTCGCGTTATTTGTGAGCTGGCTATTGCTAAGAGCCAAGGGCATTCGACAATTTACAGAATGGTATTTATTTGGGCTGTTGCTGCTAACGCCCATTGTCCATTTTTGGTATTTTGCGTGGGTGGTTCCCTTTGCGGTGCCGACGGGCAATTGGGGGGTGCGATGGGTAAGCCTATCGGCATTTGTCTACTTTGTATTGCCCTCCCGTTTGCCAGATTGGCAATTAACGCAGCCAGAGCGGCTTTTGCTATGGCTGCCTTTTGTGCTGGGCTGGCTATGGACAGAGTGGAAGTTGACTTGTAGTAGCGCGAAGGTTTTGGGAGTAGATTAACGTTAGATTTTTCGTTTTTGGTGGGCGATCGCCCCGCACCAAAAGCACATCGCGCATTAAAAAGCTGCATTGCCCAACAGCACCTAATTTAAGGCATCTCTTCTGGTTGTGTTCTCAACCCTGATTGGTTTGTAACCAAGTTTTCAAATCCGCGAGAGATGAGAAATCTAGCAATGCATCGGCAAGCGCTTCAAGCTGATAAAGCAATAAAGATTGAATTTGAGATTGTAGTTCAGGTGAGATTTCGCCAATGCGTCGAGTAAGAAGCCGAAGAATGACGGTTTGCTCGCCTTCAAGTTTGCCTTTGAGAATGCCGCGTTCTTCGCCTAGGCGTTCGCCTTTTTGTTCGCCTTCTTGCAGAATTTCTTGGTAGATAACGGATTCGCGCATGATGCCCTCTCGAAATATTTGACGAATCAAAGACTTGTTGAACCGTAGCCCTGCCAATAGCTGTACATAGGCAGACGATTCACGGCGCTGCTGGGTTGACTCTATTGTACTGACTCGCTGAGCGACTTGATTTAAAAGCTGTTCTGGGGATTGGCTAGCCGCTAAGGTTGCAAGGGGCAATAGCGCGATGTCGTTTAGAAAAATGGATGGGTCTTGCTCCCAGATGCCCATTACACTGCTGATGCCCCTGATTTTTCTCCACTGGCTCTCAGAAGTTTCTAACTCCCACGCTGTGAAAACGTTCTAGAGAAGGTATTGCAAGGGTGGCGAAAACTTCGGAACGTTAACTCTGAGATATCTTTTGATAAAAAACAGTATTTTTATGAGGCTAAATTCAGAGTGGTTTGACAAAACTCTCCAAATTGAGATGCATCAAAAAGAATTTTATCTTTCAAGAAAACAATTTCATTAGAAGTTAAGTAACGATAACTTTGTGGAGGTCTAAAGTCGATCAAATCTTTCCTGATAAATTCTAATTTTATTGGCTGTTCAAAACAATGTGTTTTGTTCAAATAAATGCCACAACCAATTGACAAACCTTTATAGTAAGAACGAAAATTCTGGTATGTAATGCCAGCTTTGTCTTTTACATCTTTCCATAGCTCATTCAAAGGTTTTTGAACAACCTGTTTAACTTCAAAAACACCTATCAAAGCTTTTTGAGGAGATGATGCATAGACCATAACAACATCACCTTCATTCAAACGTGGTCGAGTTCGTCGCAACTCAACCACTTTATCTCCGCTAAAGATTTTTACGGCATATTCAGGACGGATGGACAACAACATTATTCTGCCTGACATCAGGCTGTTTCTCCTTTTGAAGTTCCTCTAATATACAACGTTTTGAAGATATCTTTAGAAATTTTATAAGGAGAGGGAAAAGTTAAATTTTTGTTACCTAAAATTTCTCTAATTTCATTAAGGTCTATGGGATTTCTAAAAAGTTCAGTATCACTAAATTGAATAGCCATGATTTTTCTGTCAATGTCATTGTCAGCCGTTTTTAGTAAATCACCGAATTCATATACACCTAATCTTCTAAATTCTCTAAAAAGAAGTTTAGGTGTATTGACTACGACTCTTTCAATATAGGAACAAGCTCTAATTGATTTTACTTGAAAATAATGTTTAGTGGATTTTCCTTGACTTACGTACCATAGAATTCGGCCTGGAGATTCTAATCCAGCAGAATTTTTAATTTTTCTATAGAAAACAACTTCACGACTAAGAACAAGTTCTTTAATCGCTCCAAATAAATTTTGACGAGCAAGATTTGTATCAAATAAATTTTCTGCCCATTCAGGGCGGATAGGAATGACAAAAGTTGGAATTTCTGCATCGTCAATTTTTGCAGGATACAACATCCGTTCTAAACCTGTCATTAAATCAATATTGCAAGTTGCATTTCTCTGCTCAAGAACATCAGAAAATCTAAAACAGAAATTATATTTTTCTCCAAATAGAGCCGGAAGTGTCTTTACTTTTTTCGAAAAATTTAAAGCATTATCAATACAAGAAATATTGACTTTTATCCATTCGTCTTCTGCGCTATTAAAATAGTCTTTTCGAAGTGCTTTTTTGAAACCATCTTCTAAATAAGTATCACTTATTAATGTAAAAATTCGATTCTCAGAAACAGATTTTTTGATTGAATAAAGAATTAAGTGTCGGAAAAAGATAATGGAAGACAAACTGGAATTTTTTCTAATTCTAACTACTGGAATTTTTAATTCATATTTATTTATTCTTTCGTATACAATAAATGCAAGTGGATCAATTTTTTCATCCCAAAAAATAATACACTCAAATATATCTGGTTTTGAAATAAAATTTCTTATTTTTCTCTGGAACTCTTTTTTCTTCTCACCTTCATTGTAAGACAAGAATGAATCGATTAAAATATTCTGTTGATTTGACTTAACAAGTTGTTCTTTAATAGAAGTGCTTGAGAGTCGAGTTGGTTGATATTCAGCTTCTCTATGAAGTTCATCAAGACGAATGATTAAATCACTAGGTCGAAGAATCGATATCTTGAAATCTTCATATATTTCTTGTTCTTTTTTAAGTATTCCTCCATCGCGAGTGATAAAAAATTGAGCTTCTGATGCTATTGCTCTTGCCAAATGTCTGAGATCCGACTCATCATTTATTGACATTTCTTCAGAGAAATACTTTTTCAATTTATTACATATTTTTTCAAACTTCTCTTGATCACAAGGTAATTTGATGTAGTTTAAAGTTGATTGTCTTAATCTGTCTCTTTGATTCTTGTCATCATAACGACTAATTTCATTATCTATTTCATCAGTCAAGCATAATTCTACTTCAGTCTGCAACCAATCCGCCAATAAAGAATCGGAATCTTCAATATTTCGATCAACCGTATTGTTATTTAAATCATAAAAAATATTTGCGTCAATTACAGCACGTAATTTAGATCCTAATTGTTGCTTTATAAGAATTTTTAATAAAGGAGGATGATCATGATCTAATTGCCATACAGTAAGGAAATTCCCATCTTTATTTTTGCCAACTCTATCTGTTCTAGCTACAAACCCGAATGAAGACCACATTCGTTCCAATCCAAAATCTCGCCGACATGATAATTGAATTCCATATAAATCTTTTGTTTCTTGTATTAGTCGATCAACTAATTTTTTTGCAATCCCTTTTTTTCTCCATTCTTTGTTGACACAAAGATGAACTATTGAGGCTTTTTGATATGAAATTCTATACATCAAGTAAGCAGTTAATATATTTTTATTAGTCTTTGCAATTATAATTAAACCCTTTGATGCATGGTCAATAAATCCTCCTCTAGGCATATGTCCAACTGATTTAGAATTGGAAACTCCTAGAGCTATGACTGACTCTAAATAGAGAGAATTTTGATCTATTTTTTCAATCGTTAGTTCTGTTTCCACTGTAATTCAAGTATTGTTTTAGAGTTTGTACTTAAGTTGGAATGACTGGAAAGCTAGGAGTTTTATTTCTCAGCTTACAATAAAAATGTTAATCCTATTTAAGCCAGAAGATGACTACTCGACCATGACCCATTTTACAGTGAAGTTCCCTTGATTCTAGACTATGTAATGATTGAACTTGCATATTCCTAATATCGAACATTTTGTATGTTTGAATTCATGCAATTTTGAAAAATTGATGAAAAGCCTGCGTTTTACGTCACACTAGCAGTGTAGTTGGTTTCTATAGTGAGCTTATTATGGTTGCTAGCATCAGTTCTCGTTGGGACTTATCAGTAGAGAATCGCGCGGGTCAGCTTGCCCTTGTAGTGGAGGTCAAGCGCAAAACTGGCGCATCGCCTCAATGGGCAGCAAGTCTCCGCAGCAATATTCTGGCTCATGGCACCTTCCCAAAAGCGCCATACTTCTTGATGGTCTTTCCAGACCAATTTTATCTATGGACTGATGCTGACGCGCAATTAGATCAGAGTGAGCCTACTTACACCATAGATGCACGTCCCATTCTTCAGCCTTACCTTGAACGAGCTGGGGTAACGGCTGAAAAAATCAGCGGCCAAAGCCTTGAACTCATCGTTGAATCTTGGCTAAGAGAGATTATTTACTCCGAGAACCCTCATGAAGACCTTGATGAGTCTCAGCATTGGGTCATTGACTTAGGACTCCATGCTGCCTTAGCCGGAGGCAAAATCGAGCATGAGGCCGCTGCGTGAATATCTATGTTGAAACCAATTTCATCTTGGAGTTAACCTTTGAGCAAGAACAATCTGCAAGTTGCGAACAAATTCTGCAACTCTGTGAAGCAGGACAGACAAAGCTTTTTATTCCTGCCTACAGCCTTGCCGAACCCCACGAGAAGCTGAGCCGTCAATCCAAAAGTCGTCGGGAACTGCAACAGTCGCTAGACACAGAGTTGCGACAACTGTCACGGACAGCCTCCTATGCAAGCCGCATCCAGAGTATTCAAGATATTGCCAACTTGTTAGTCCAAAGCAACGAGGAGGAGCGCGATCGCTTTATTCAAAATCGCGCACGAATTCTCAATATTGGGGGAATTATCGATCTTACTGCCGATATTCTCGTTAAAGCTGCATCTTGTGAAGGTATATATGATTTAATGCCTCAAGATGCCTTGGTTTATGCATCTGTTAGTGAGCATCTACGACTAGATCGACCCCAGCAAGCATGTTTCTTAAATCGAAACTCAAAAGACTTTGATCGTCCTGACATTATTGATGAACTCCAGCGATTAAACTGTCGGATGATCCCACGGTTTGATCATGGGTATAGCTTCCTTCAGTCGCAGCGATCGCCCTAGAACAAGATATCCATTCATCAAAATATCAAGATATTTGCCTCAATCATGAGTTTTAAGGCGTACTCAGCAAATCCTCAGGAAAAACTTAGTGTAGGGTCAGTTTTCTGAGAGCGAAATGCTTCATAAATAGTGGAGGTTCTTTGTGTCAGGGGTGTGCTGTGCTTAAAACAAGATTATTGGTTTTTGTGGCTGCGATCGCCATTCTCCCCGCCTGCACCAATGCCCCACCCCTAGCCCAGAGCGTTAGCCCAGCAGCAGCAACCGCATCGGCTCAACCCTTCACCTACGAAGGCTACAGCAAGATTTTGCAAACCTACGTCAACTCACAGGGTTTAGTCAACTACTCAGCACTACAGGCCAACTCACAACCCTTAAAAGCATTTGTAGCAAGCCTTGGAGCAGTTCCACTTAATACCTACACAGCCTGGAGTGATCCAGAGAAAATCGCCTTTCAAATCAATGCCTATAACGCCATTACCCTAGAATCCATTATTGACCAAAAGCCCCTTAAAAAAAGCATTAAAGATATCGGGGGAGTCTGGAACTCAACCAAACATCTGGTTCTCGGCGAATCTAAAACCCTAGATAACATTGAGCATCAAACCCTTCGCAAGCAGTTTGACGAACCTCGTATTCATGCCGCTTTAGTCTGTGCTGCGATAAGCTGCCCGCCACTCCGGCAAGAGCCGTACCTAGGCGAAAAACTCAATGCTCAACTCGATGATCAGGTGCGTCAGTGGTTATCTACAACAGGGCTAGAAATCGATCGCACCCAAAACAAAGTAAAGATCTCAGCCATCTTTGACTGGTTTGGCGACGATTGGCAAAAGCAATACAGTGTAGAAGGTAAATTTGCGGGTAGTGGCAAACAGCGCGCCACCCTAAACTTTATCAGCCGCTACGTTAGCCCTTCAGACCAAGACTATCTCGCCCAGGGAAAGTATAAAGTAGGCTACTTAAATTACGATTGGTCGCTCAATCGACAGTAGGCTTTCCTGTTGCTAGCAGGGCAACCGAAGCCTCAATGTTTTGTGCGTTGTCCATTCTTTGAACCCTATTTACGGAAGATCCTTCATGAGCTATCTCGAAACCACAGCGCAATTCTATGCCGATGCCGCCGAAACGCCCCAAGTGGGCTTATGCTGCGTCACCGCACCGCCCATCCAGTTACCCGGTCTTAATGTGCCAGACATTATGCAGCAGATGAACTACGGCTGTGGCTCCACGGTACACGCAGCAGAACTATTCGGGAACCCAACGGTCTTATACATTGGCGTAGGCGGCGGTCTAGAAGCGCTCCAGTTTGCTTACTTTGGGCGCAAACCTGGTGCCGTTATTGCGGTTGACCCAGTACCAGAAATGCGCTTAGCCGCGCAGCAGAATTTAGCCTTAGCCGCAGAACAAAACGATTGGTTTGAACCCTCTTTCGTCCAGATTTTAGAAGGGGATGCGTTTGCATTGCCCGCGCCCGATAGCTCCGTGGATGTGGTAGCTCAAAACTGTCTATTCAATATTTTTGAGGCGACAGACCTCCGAAGGGCTTTAGCTGAAACCTATCGCGTCCTTAAGCCAGGGGGGCGGCTGCTCATGAGTGACCCCATCGCAGATCGGCCTATCCCAGCCAACCTTCAGCAAGATGAGCGCCTGCGAGCGATGTGCCTGTCAGGAGCCATGACCTACGATGAGTATGTTGGGTTTATTGTGCAGGCAGGCTTTGGTCAGATCGAAATTCGAGCGCGACGACCCTACCGTCTGTTAGATACCCACAGCTATGCAATCGAAACGCCGCTGCTGCTAGAAAGCCTCGATTCTGTGGCCTACAAAGTGCCCATTCCAGAAGACGGTGCCTGCATTTTTACGGGCAAAACGGCAATCTATACAGGCACAGAACCCATGTTTGACGATCGCGCCGGACATGTTTTACACCGAGGGCTACCCGCTGCGGTGTGTGACAAAACGGCCGCAAATCTTGCGCGCACGCTGCCTCAAGAGATTCTTGTAACCGATTCGACTTGGCACTACACAGGCGGCGGTTGCTGTTAAGGATATTAAATGAATGCAAGTCTTAGCTTTATTTTTAGCAACGCTATTTTTGGCCTATGCCAATGGTGCCAATGACAATTTCAAAGGGGTTGCAACGCTCTTTGGAAGCAAAACAACGTCCTACAAACAGGCCATTGGCTGGGCAACCCTCACCACATTTTTAGGGTCGATCAGCTCAATTTTACTCGCTGAAAAGCTGCTGAAAAATTTCTCTGGCAAAGGACTGGTTCCCGATGCGATCGCCATATCTACAGAGTTCCATCTTGCAGTCGCGCTAGCCACGGGTATCACCATCCTATTGGCAACGCTCACAGGGTTTCCGGTTTCAACCACCCACGGC
>JBGSVR010000404.1:0-6789 GCA_041752855.1 Thermosynechococcaceae cyanobacterium | reverse complement strand
AGCGAAAGGGAATGCAACAATCATCCGCGAGAACCGAATACGAAAAACGACAGCTTGCGTTTTACCAATATCTCAGGGAGCTTCAAAAGCAAGAGGCCATCGAGGGAATGGGTGGCGTTTTGCTGAATTTTTTGCGGGAGTGGTTCCAGTTTGATTTGATCTGGATTGCTCAGTACGAGCCACAAAGTCATTCTCTCAGCGGCATTAACGGGATTTTGCCGACAGATCGAGACGCTGCTGTATTGCGCCGTAAGCAGTCCGTGCTGCCAGGAGACCTGTTTGATCAGGTTTTATTGACAGGCAACCTTCAAGAAATCCCGAGTCTAAAGCAAGAGCAGCGCGTTGGCGATTGGCAAACGATTGCCCAACGCCAAAATATTCAGGGCACTATCATTTTGCCCATTCGGTATCGGCATCAGTCTCTTGGCTTGATATTGGTGGGGACAACCCTATGGGGCGGGCATCCTCGACCTGAGGAAATGCTTGAGCTAAAAATGCTGGCATCTACCTTGGGCGCAGAATTGCACCAGCTATCATTGCGCAACAGCGCCTCGCTGCCAACCGAGCAAACGTATCAGCCTTCTGTAGACATTCTGGCTCAAATTTTGGCGGCGGATACCTTTGAAGAACGGCTCCAGCTTGTTTTAGGACAAATTCATCAGGCAATTAACCCTGCACGAAGCTGCCTGTACTGGTTTAATGCGGAGACGCAAACCTGTCGCCTCCACGATCTATATACTGGCCCACCGCCACGTCGATCAGCATCTAAAGTGCCGCCGCCTAAGCTTGAAATTCCGCTTCAGGATATTGCGTCGTTTTATCAAAGCAGTTTGCAAAATCAAACCGTGGCGATCGCCGATATCCAGGGGTTGGTCAACAGCAACCAGGCTCCAACGCGTCTAATGACCATAACGCGATCGCGAGCATGGCTGAGTGCGCCCATTTTAGATCGAGGTCGGCTGATTGCGGTTCTGGCTGTTGAAGAAAATAACCCTCGCCTTTGGACTGATGCAGATCGGCAGTCTATTCAGCTCATGGCACAGCTCATGGTGCAGGGTAAAAAGGATAGCCTTGGGGAGACATTAGCCTCTAAAAAGGGGGAACAGTTTGGTCTTAATGGACTGCTGAGCGTCCTTAAAGATACCTACAGCGATGCCGAGCCGTGGAATCAGACCTTAATACAGTGTTTAGAGCAAATTGGCGTTCAGGTTTCGGTTCGCTGGGCGGCTGTAATCACCCATCATCCAGAGCGTCAAGATTTTAGGTGTCGCGCTCAGTTTTTTCACAAAAAGAAGCATCAGCCTTTAGCAGATCGTCTCCCCGATCTGAGTGCTGTAGATGCCAAAATGTTGGCGCGAATGACTGACCCGATTGCGGTTCAGTCATTGGCAGAAGACCTGAGGCTTATGACTTGGCGACAGCCCCTCATGGATCGAGGGGTTCAATCTTTACTGTTGCTCAAGCTTGACCCCAGTGCTAAAGCTGCAAACCTAGGATCATTTTTACTGTTAGCGACCGAGCTGTCTCGCACCTGGACACCGCAAGATATGGGGGCTGTTGCAACCGTAGCAGAACAGCTAGGCCAAGCCCTGAGCCAGCGAGATAAGTGGCAGCAAGACGCGCTTCAGGTGCAGTTTTTGTCTGCACTCAACCAAGGGCTTCAGGCTGTACAGCTTACGCCTGCGGGGGGCGCACTTTTTATGGCGACAGCTCAGGCGCTGCATACGCTCTTGGCGGTGGAATGCGTCATGATTTTGCGCTGGTCGCCCAATCAGCCGGATGGATCAGTTGCGGCGTTAATCAATCACTCTAAGTTTCAAGTCGAGCAGCAAGCGCCAGTCTTATGGCAAACGGACGGGTTTTTGCAGCGGATTCTTACTCAGACGGCAGACGCTCCATCAACAGATGCAACTTTACAGGCTGCTGCTACTGCTGCTCTTCCTCACCTTTGGACAGAGCAAAGTTCGATTGAAGAATTATCCATTGAAAATAGCGGCTGGCTAAGTGGAATGGGTCGCGTCGATGTGCTGGCAGTGCCGCTCAAGATTTATCCAGAGGATCCTTGCTTAGGAATGGTGCTGATTTTAGACAGCCGCCGTCAATATTGGACGGATCTCAAGCGCGAGGGCATCCAGCTTTTGACGCGAGAATTGACGGCGCATCATCGCTCTCATTGCCTATTGGAGCGCCTTAATCAAAAGCAGGCCACGCTGGAATGCCTGAACTGGTATAAGCAGCGGCACCTTGAATACGTTTCTAAACTTTGGACAGAGCAGATGTCTAAATTCCAGTCTGTGTTTTCTGAGAAGGTTTTGGCAGCAAGCCAGAGTGGTTCTCGTAATCGTGGCGGCAACTCAGTTGGAACCCTGTACAGCGCCCTCAGCAGCCTAGAAACAATTTTAAAAGGCGAAGTCTGGGATCTTCAGTTAGAGCCAGAGACAATTCCAGTCGCGACACTCTTCCGGCGAACTCTAGAGCGCATTGAAGAAGTAGCACGCACGCGACAGCTATGGACTCAAGTTCATAATCTGACCCCTAGCGTTTCTTTATGTGTTCCAGCCCGAAAAGTAGAGCTGATGCTGGTGGAGCTTTTGCTGGCGGCCTGCTACCGTTCTAAAGCAGGCGATCGCATTGATATTTGGTGTCGCGCTCTTCCAGAGCAATGGGTTGAAATTTCCATCACCGATAATGGTCGTCTGAACCCGCTGCTTGTTCATGCCATCCAGCATCCAAGCCCTCAGTTCCCGCTTGCCGCTTCTATTTTAGAAACGCTTCCGGGACGGCACTTTAGGGTTTGTCAATCTTTAGTAGAGCGCTTGGGCGGTCAACTTGAATTGGCTCAGCTAGAAGATGGACGCGCCATGAGCCGCCTCATTTTACCCATTGCGCCAGCCCCTCAAGGGTAAAAAAAGCAGCGTCGATAGTTTCGACGCTGCTTTTTTGTTGATGCATAGCTGCTACCCTACACAAACGGAAATGTGGTCTTTACCCGTTCGTTTGAGAAGGGGCTTGAGCATTAGTCGGAGACTGGTAATAAACCTTAGACCCTTGGTCAGCGACAAAGTGGCAGGCCCAGTAAGACTTCACGAAGCTTTTCCAGATTGGCTCGGTTGACTTTCGATAGTAGTCACCCAAGATTGGCTTGATGGCTTCTGTGGCTTCCTTGAGACGATAGTGCGGCATATTTAAGAAAATATGATGCGCGACGTGGGTGCCAATATCGTGATGGATTGAGTTAATGAAGCCATAGTCTCGATCAATGGTCGAGAGCGCCCCTTTCAAAAAGTACCAGTCATTTCCTCGATACCAGGGAATGTCTGACTCTGTGTGGTGCAGAAATGTGACCAAGTCTAGCCACACCACAAAGATGAGGTAGGGCATTAGGTAAAATTTAAGCAGAAACACAAAGCCAAACTGAAAGCCTAAGTACGCCAAAAATCCAATCATTGAAAAGTAGAGGAAGGAGCTGGTCAGCACATCCCACTTTTCAGACGGTTTGAATAGGTCGCTACTAGGGTGAAAGTGGGAGCCTTTGCGATCAGGCGATCGCCGGAACAAATAAATGGGGTAGGCGACCAGGGGCAAATAAAAGCGCCCTAGTTTCTCAGCCCAAGACATTCTGTTGTACGTGGCTTCTGGGACAGGGTACCAGCTTTCGTCGGTATCAATGTTGCCCGTATTGGCGTGATGGGTGCGATGGCTAATCCGCCAGCCGTGAAAAGGGACAAGGATAGGCGTATGGGACAGATGCCCTACGAGGTCATTGAGCCATTTGTACTTAGAGAAAGAGCGATGACCGCAATCATGCCCTACGACAAATAAAGACCAAAACAGGGTGCCCTGCATGAGCCAGAAGATGGGGTAGAACAGCCAAGAGTCTAGATAAGCGGCGATCGCATAAAGTCCGGCGATGAGGCCAAGATCTAAAAAGAAATAGGCCAAAGACCGAAAGGTAGAAGGCTCAAAGCAGTGAGCGGGAATAGCATTTCTGAGGTCTTGAAGGGTAAAGGGCAGTTCCCCTTTACGCGAGGCAGAGTCCGAAGGGACAGACGGGTTAAGAACAGTATTTGAATGCACGCAGATTCCGATTTGACGCAACAGCAGTTCCTGCACCCCGTCTGGTACGGGTTACGCCTCAGCTATGTCACGAAGCGTCAAATGCAGGATGACAAACGCTTGCCATTGTAACCTTTTATAAACTTATTTCACAGGGGTTTTATGGGGTATTGATGAGCCATCCCATGCTAATAGCGGCGATCGCCCCAATCAGCGTATTCAAAACGTTGACAACCTCATTGGTGAGCCAATTGAACCGATGCTGAAGGGTGGCACCAATCACGCTTTCTAGATTGGTAGCAATAAATGCCGCCACAACGCAAATACCGATGCCGAGGGGAGAGATTAAGCCCACGAGAACGGCAATGAGGGCGATCGCCACCGAGCCAACCACCCCAGCCAAAGTCCCTTCCAGGCTAACTGCCCCTTCAGTACCGCGCGGAACAGGTTTGAGGGTGGTGATTAAACAGGTGTGCTTGCCGTAGGCTTTACCAATTTCGCTGGCGGAAGTATCCGAGAGCTTGGTACTAAAGCTGGCGACATAGCCCAAGGTGAGCAAAAAATGCAGCGTCGGGTCTAACACCAGGGTTGCTAGGGCGCACAGGGTGGCGACTAAAGCCGAACCCCATACGTTTTCGGGGCCGCGTGCCCCAGAGCGCTTTTCGGCAATACCAGCAGCTTCTTTTTGAGCCATCCCAACTTTGGTGACGGCAGAGCCAACCAAAAAGTAAAAGACCACCACGGCGTAGCCCTGCCAGTTGAGGGTTGCCCAGACAATTACACCCAAAATCCAGGCGTGAAACAGTCCGGCAGGGGTTAGCAATTTTTTGATAATAGGCCAAGTAACAAGCCCTAACCCTAGGTTGAGGAGCGCACCCACCAGCCAAGGATTCCAGGTCTGGATAGTATAGATAAAATCTGCCATACGCTGAATAATCAAAAAGAGGGGTGTGCCACATGAACGCTACAACAGCTCAGGGGATAGATTCGATTCTATTTCACCTAGCGTTTCCTGTCACAGATATTGCCCAGACTAAAGCGTACTATGCTGACCAGCTTGGCTGTGGGGTAGGTCGAGAAAGCGAAGGTTCGGTCATTCTCAATCTTTACGGTCATCAACTTGTAGCTCATGTTACCCACGAGCCAATCACACCTCAAAAAGGGATCTATCCCCGTCATTTTGGCCTTGTCTTTGAAGCAGAAGCAGATTGGGAGGCATTGTTAGCGCGTGCCCAGTCCCATGCCCTAAAATTTTATACCCTTCCCAAGCTTCGCTTTGAGGGGCTTCAACTTGAGCATCGCACGTTCTTTTTAGAAGATCCGTTTGCTAATCTGCTGGAGTTTAAGTTTTATCGCCATGCATCCGCTATTTTTGGCGATCGCGAGTTTACCCAAGTGGGCGAAAGTCATACTTAAAACCTGCACTCAGTCGCTAAGAATGGCGTAATGATGGTTCCTGAAGTGTTTGTGGAACATTAATCCCCAGCGTGATGGCTCTCACCATCATGAACAGCGCTAACGCTAGCCACAGCAAATGAGCGCTACGGAAATACTGAGCGGCGATCGCCATGGGCATAAAGCCCACCAAAGCCGCAACGACTGCCGAGCGGCGCAGCAGTCGCCCCGCCGTTAAGCCTAAAAAATAGCCGTCTAGAAGGTAAGCAATAGAGCCAAAGCCCAACACAGGCAAGAGCCAAGGCGTAAAGTCTCCGACGCGATCTAAAATTTCGCGGTGGTTGGTCAAAAGCTGAAATAACGCCGTGGGTGCTAGGGTAAAAGACAGACCAATCAGCAGCCCCAAGCTCAGACTAGTCCCCACTGCAACCCGCAGCAGTAGCCCCAACTGTCGGAGGTTCCCTTGGACGCTGAGCATTCCGGCTAAGCTTTCTGTCGCAAAGGCAAGTCCGTCAATAAAATACGCCGCCAAGGTCACGACCTGTAGCAACACCGCATTGGTCGCTAGAATCTCAGATCCCATTTTTGAGCTGAGATTGGTAAAAACAGCAAAGGTTGTAATGAGCGCAAACGTGCGAAGCACCAGTTCTCCATTGAGCATCACCGCAGCTTTAAGCGCAGTCGGGTTTAGCAATTGGTGGGTTAACCGTTTCACTTGGGCGAGGTTGACCTCATGGCTGACGAGCCAAAGTCCAGTGATGAGCATCAGCAGTTGACTTAGGGCTGTTGCCGCACCCGCCCCAGCACTTTCTTTGCCCCACCGCACAATAAACAGGTAGTCAAGACCTACGTTGCTTAAGTTACTTACCGCAGACAGCAGGAGTATGTGGCTACTCTGCGATCGCCCTAAAAACCATCCCAGCACCACAAAATTAAGCAGCGTGGCAGGTGCCCCCCAAATCAGCGCATCGTAAAAGGCTTGACCCGCTGCTTTTACCTCTGGTGTAGCACTCAGCAGCGCAAACCCAGCCACCTTTAACGGAGACTGAAACAAGAGAATGGTAGTCCCAAGGGCACAGGCAATTACGCCATTGCGTAGACCCACCAGTAGCGCTGCATCCGCATCCTGACGACCCATTGCTTGAGCCGTCATGCCAGTGGTGCCCATTCGCAAAAAGCCGAAAGTCCAATAAAGGTAGTTATACTTCAAACGGTCATTAACTGAGCTTTCTGAAGAGACTGAAAACGTAGAGTGAGTAACGATTTTAGTTCTTTTTTATGGGTAATGTGAGCATTCTCAATACAGTTGGAGATAGCTGTCTGAAACCCAGCAAAATC
>JBGSVR010000403.1:0-3613 GCA_041752855.1 Thermosynechococcaceae cyanobacterium | reverse complement strand
TGGATATAGTGTTGGTATCTGCAAAGGGAGGCAGGTCTGCTCGAAGTGGTTTAGGCACAAGATTGTAGTCTGGGTCAAAGATATTGATAGTAGATGGATTAGCAATATCAAAGAGGGTGAGAATACGATTATCCGTGCGGTTGAGATCAACGCCTGCGGTGAGGGTGTGTTTAATAGAGCCAGTAGAAAATTTGCCTACCACGTTGGTATATAGAGAATAGGAATTTGCTACCCCATCTTGGTCGGCATAGAAGCGGGTAACTTCCGCATCATTTACAACAAAGGGCAGTGCCAAAACGCTGTAGTCGTAGTCATAGCGCAGATAACGAAAGCCGTTGCGGATCTTCCAGTTATCGTTAAATTCATGCTCAAAGGTATAGCCTAAGCTCAGGAAGTTGCTGGTAATACTGTCATCAGGGTTGTTGATCGTTCGATTTCTGGGGATGGGGGCAACGCCAGTCCCAAATCGGGTAATGCCAAAATCTGCTGGGCCACTATTACGAATATATTCCAGGGAAAAATCGACCTTGGTGCGATCGCTAATTTTCCAGGTCAGGGATGGTGCAATGGCAAAGCGATTGGTGGGAGTATCAAACCCTCGAAAGCTATCTTCGTTTTTATACAGGGCGCTTAATCGCGCCAATACCTTACCGTCTGCGGTTAACGGGCCATTGAAATCAATGCGGGGCTGCACCTGATTTCGACTACCCACCTGTAGTTCTAGCTCGTAGAATGGTTCTGGGAGTGGTTTTTTCAAGACCAAATTAAGGATGCCGCCCGGTTCAATCTGCCCATACAAAATAGAGGATGGCCCCTTTAATATTTCGATCTGCTCTAAATTGGCAATCTCTGGAATGCCTTGAAAAGTACCGTACTGTCGAAAGCCATCTCTCAATATGGGAGTAGAGACATCCCCATTTCCAAAGCCTCGAATCCCAATGTTGGTGGTGCGACCGCCATCACTGCCGCTGTAGTTAATGCCGCTCACGTTTTGAAGCGCTTCTTCTATGCTGGTCGCCCGCTGATCTCGAATCACTTCTTTGGGGATAACCTGCACCGAGAAAGGCGTTTCTAGTATGGGCGTATCAGTTCCAGTCGCGGTGGAAGAATTGGGCACACGATAGCCTCGTTGTTGGCTGCCCGTCACAACCACCTCTTCTTCCCCAATATCCGGTTCATCTGCGACCGAACTCTGCTCGGTTTTGACGATCACAGTGGGTAACTCTGCCTCGCCTACTGCCTGCACCTGTACCACATTTGTGTCAAGCTGCTTCACCGTTAGGGACTGGATACCCTTTGCTGGGTTTTCCACTCGAAATTCATTCCCCTCTGGCAGTGCCAAAACTGCATTAGGCACTTCAGAGAAAAACGTAGTATTGCTATTACCGCGAGGTTCGGGCTGAAGGGTTGCGCCTTGAGCGGTTTGTAGAATGACTTCAATCCCCGCATCTGTGGGGTTAAGTCGCACCCCCGTAATTTTGATCGGGCTAGCGGTGGCTTCAGTTGTCTGTGCTAAGAGGTCAGCCGCTTGGGTACGGGGCTTTTCACTAGCTTGGGCAGGCAGAAATGCCAATAGAGAAGCACTCCCAACCAAACAAAGGGAAGCAATAATCTGAAATTTTTTCACAATGAATCCTCACACCAAAAATTAAACGTTTAGCAAAACAAGTTAGTGAATGCTGCTTTCTTGCGGTTGCTGAGCTTGGGCGATCGCAATCTCTCGTCTAATCCCTAGTACTCGTCCCCGCCGCCAGTTTGCTAAGCCCGTCACAAATAAAACCGTGGGCATAAATCCCACAAACACATACAAAATGCGCGTGGGTAAACCGCCAAAGGTTCCAAAATGGAGCGTGGCAGCCGCCAACATGACCTGAAACAATCCCTCCGGCTTCAGCACCCGTTCGACCTTTACAACCTTGCCGCTGTAGAGATCTACCTCAACCGCACTTAGGTCAAAGCGCCCTGTTTCTTGGTCTGGTAATTTCTTATGAATGGTGACAGTACGGGGCTGAAGTTCTGGAAAGACCATCATGGTTGTTTTTCCATCAGGCATGGCAGCATCCGCTTTTGCCAATAGCTGACTGAGAGCAATGGGCACTTCTTTTGGGGCAGAAGGCTTGGCGACTTCTGGGGGCTGACTCAGCACAGGCATCACATGCAAAAACACAATAAAGATGCCTGTTACCGCCAAAATCAGTAAAAAAACATTAGAAATAAATCCCCCCACATTGTGGAGGTCGTAATTGAGCAAAGCCGCAGGTGAATGCCAGCGCACCTTAAATCCTGTGGCTAACTTCCGCCAGCCTGTCCAGAGCGCTAAACCTGTGAGAGACATCAGCAGAAGCACAACGCCCGATACGCCAACGATGATCGTCCCAGGAGTGCCTGCCAACAGATCTTTATGGAGGGTGTACAGAAACCCAAGGGGCGACTGCTCCCAAATTCTTTCGCCCAAAACCGCACCCGTATAAGGGTTCACAAAGGTTTCTAGACGGTGCCCATTAGGGTCTTTCATCGCAATATGATAGGTTTCGCTGGGCATACGCGGAAAGATAATGAACTGCAAGGGCAGGTCTGGATGCGCCGCCTGCACGGGTTCTAGGGCAGTCTCAATCAAAACCTTCTGAGCTTGAGGTGCAACCCTATGGAGGGCTGGGCTAAAGAGAGGGTCAAGTTCTTCTCGAAAGACAATGCCTGCCCCCGTTAAGCCCATCACGATTAGCAGTAAGCCCATGCCAATACCGATAAATCCATGTATTTTCACAACCCACTGACGGAACTTCATGGTTTCACCTCGCACAAAAATCAAATAAAGAACCCTGCCATAAATAAATGGGGTTCATCCCCTGAATATTTTTACGGCGCTAAGCAGCAAGAAATGGAATTCTGGCAATTCAAGTAGGCTGTGACCTGATGACGGATTGTAGTGAAGGTGACGGGATAAATGACGGGATAGGACTTTTGCTAAAGCTCTATCCACTGCCTAAATAAATTGGCATGGCTTTTTGAGATCAAATCAAATACAGGCGTTTTGCCAGAAGTCTCAAATAACGCCGTCGTGCAGTATCAAGGTCAAACAAAATCTCTCGTTGACCCGCATTGCGCACTAAACTTTGAATCCAAGTGACCGCAGCAAGCCGCTCCCCCCGCGTCACTTCCTCAACGCGGTGCAGCGTAGAAGAAGGATAGACAATTGCAGATCCCGCTGGCAGCTTAAATACTGCCTCTCCCTGCGTAGTTTCAATCACCAGTTCACCCCCGCCATAGGTTGAAGGGTCGCTCAGAAATAGCGTCATCGACACATCAGAACGCATGGTTGGGTTGTGCATCATGACATCATCAATGTGGCTGCCGTAATTCATCCCAACCTGATAGCGACTCAGGGTAACAGGGCGAATGATATGAGGACGCACTGCCATTTGAAATAAGCCATGACGCGCAAGGGCAGCACTAATAACTTCACGCACCGTTGCTATTCGACTTTGGACAAATCAAAATTACCCACCTGTTAATTCCAGGTGAGTAGATAGGCATAACTGCGATCTATTCTAAAAACTACGCAGCTATTACAGGCAAAGTATTTTGAGACTTACCTTTTTTAATCACTGGCAAT
>JBGSVR010000402.1:0-5608 GCA_041752855.1 Thermosynechococcaceae cyanobacterium | reverse complement strand
CTACCCAAGATCTCAGGCAACAAATTCTAGACTTCGTTGCCTACTTTAACCGTGTTCTTGCGAAGCCATTTAACTGGAAGTTCAAGGGGTTTCCTGAACCCGCTAAAGCTGCTTAATTATTTTCGCCACCCTGCACTAGTCACCCAACGGAACCTTAATACCGTCCTCACAGATACCCTAGCAATGCTGTGGCAACCCTCGAAGAAATTCCAGGCACATCCAAACCGCCCGTCTCCAAACTATCTAACAACGCCGTACTAGAACTAGCCGATGCCAAAATGAATGAAGCCCAAAACCAACGATTAGGAGACCTTCAGGCCAAAGGCAAAGCAGCAGGACTAACTGATACCGAACGCTACGAACTTTTAGCCCTGCTCCAGATCTATCAACTCGGTCAACTGCGCAAATCAGAAGCACTAGCTGAAGCCATCCGTCGAAGATTGTGCGAGCCACTGACCGCATGAGTATTTCTCGACAAAATTGGGTGCGCGCGGTTGGCACCCTCCACAACAATGTTGATAAGATCGCCCTCTTCAATCCCCCTAATCTAATACTGTCGCCTCGCTAATCACTTGCAGATGATGAACAATCCAAACCTGAACCAGTTCCTCCTGCTCAAATCTGTCTCGACCCTGAAGTGAATACCGCTCAATTTGGGCGAAGCGCAAGAGCGACGAAAGTCGTTCGCCTTCAGAATATCTTTTAGCCGTTCGCTGTCATCTCTCATAGAGAAATAGCCTGTTGCAAAACCTTTTCTCGAATCCGTTCCTTCAGTGCTTTCTCCGTCGCAACATCCACCTTACGACCTAAGAGTGTTTCCAACTCAAGCACCAACCCCGCCGGAAACCAACTGCTGACTTTTTCCAAAGAATAATCAACTAAGAAATCAATATCGCTCTGCTCATCCGCTTCTCCCCGTGCAACAGAACCAAACACGCGCACATTAAACGCACCATGTTTCGCGGCAATTTCAAGGATCTCTCCTCGTTTTCTACGGAGCAATTCATTGATTTGAATTTCCATGTCTTTATTCTCCTGCCGTCAAAATCTTGGGTTGCTATTAGCCTTAAATCTGGGAACATACCAGATGAGATCGTATCCTTTACCCCTTCGATAGTGGAGCGCTGATGAGAACATAGGGCTGCACAATCAAAACGCTGAAGGGCTGTTCAGGAAACTGATTCCAAAGGCTAAGCTGCTGTGCCGTAGGCTTTTGCAAAAGCTGCTCTTCTACCCAAACCTGCACTTGAGCGATGTTATCTTGGGCGATCGCCACACCCACCTCAACAATATCTAACCCTTCGTACACCACAATGACCGCATCTCGCTGACAGTGCGGAATGATATCTTTCCAGCTCACATCGGCTAAATCTTGGGTGAGCTGCGCTTGAATGCTGGTCATAACCGTCTTATTAAATCAGAATTTTTCTATCATCGCTCAAGATGGTGGAGGTGTCACAACCTTATCCGCTTTATCGCTGGGTGAGGGTAATGTTAATCTTCGGGCAAACTAGAGAGAAGACCTTTAATTCCCGATGCTCCCAGCCATAAGGGGTTTTCATCATGATGACGATTGGATCCATTTAATTTATGCCTGACTATCAATCTGGTTTGCTTGGACAGACGGGTGGATACTTGCTGGCGATCGCCGTCATCCTAGGCTGGATTGTGTCGGTGTGTCTGCATGAGTTTGGTCATGCCATTGTGGCCTACTGGGGTGGCGATACCACGGTTAAAGACAAAGGCTATCTCACCCTTAACCCGCTGAAATATACTGATATTGGCTACAGCTTGGCGCTGCCCGTTGTGTTTTTAGTGTTGGGCGGTGTTGCTCTTCCTGGCGCTGCGGTTTATATCAACCACACTCTCCTGCGTAGCCGAGGCTGGAATAGTGCGGTATCAGCGGCTGGCCCCTTTATGACGGGGTTGGTGGCGATCTCCCTGGCGCTACCGTTCAATTTAGGGTGGGCAACAGAGGATCACTGGTTTTGGTATGCGCTGGCGCTGCTGGCGTCCTATCAGGTGGCGGCACTGTGCTTTAACCTATTTCCGGTTCCCTCCTTTGATGGCTTTGGCATTTTAGAACCTTGGCTTCCTCAGCCCGTTCAGCAAACCGTTCGGCGCTGGGGTCGCTATGGCTATTTGGTACTCTTTGCCATTCTGTGGACAGTGCCTGCTGCAAATCAAGGGTTTTGGGCTTTGGTTAACGGCATGAGCCTGGCTTTAGGGATTCCCTACGATAAGGTGAGTTTTGCCTACGCAGCTTTTGCCCAGCCGAGTAAAGTCATTTTTATCGCATTATTGTTTGGGGCGCTAATTTTTCGCAAGGCTCTGGGCGGAACATTCAATAAGCCGACCGAAAATGCCGACCTCAACATTAATCTTGCGGCCTATGATCGTCTCATCCAATCAGGGCAGGCAACCCAAGATATTTGGCGACACAAAGGCGATACGCTTCAGTTTCTAAAGCAGTATGAAGGGGCGATCGCCAGCTATGACGAAGCCCTCAAGACTCTGTCTAATGATCCTGACCTTTGGCATAATCGCGGAATTTGTTGCCACAATCTTCAGCAATACGATCAGGCGCTCATGGCCTATGATCAGGCACTGAAGCATCAGCCAAACAATAGCGAGATCTGGACGAATAAAGCCAGGGTTTTAAAGTGTTTAGATCGTCTTCAAGAAGCGGTTATGGCCTATGGCGAAAGTATAAAGTATCGTCCATCAGATCTTGATAACTGGCGCGATCGCGGTCGGCTCTCGTTCCAACTCCAAGATTATGCGGCGGCACTATCTGATTTTGAGAGAGTCTTAAAATATCAGCCTAGCAATGCAGAAAACTGGAATGAACACGGCATGGTTTTAGAACGCCTTGGGCGAGTCGATGAAGCACAGCAAAGTTACCAAAAAGCGTTACGCTATCGCCCTAAAAACATCGCTAAATAATATTGATTTATACGAACCTTTCATCTGCTTAGGCATTGACAACCTTAATTGCAAATATAGTTCTTATTCATACAATGAATTGAATATTTACAGCAATAGCTAGACTATTTGTGACAAATTTATGCTATTTTTGACTAACTCTTTTAATCTTGTAACTCAAATATTATGCGATCGCTTGTTTTAACGCTTGCTTGCCTGTGCATCGCCAGCCCTGCCGTGGCTACGACCTGCGAAGAAAGCTTCCAGAAAAAGGGCGACTTTTTCGATGGTAGTGCCTTTGCAGCACGAGTTCAGATTGAAGGAGGCACAATCGAGAAAACCTTTTCTCAACTGCGTCCTATTTTGGCGCGTGATGGCATTAAAACGCTCAGTTCCGATGTCACCACGGGTGTACTCAAAGCCGAAAACCCCGCCACAATGTTTCAGCGCGCTTTACCCATAGATGTTTTTGCGTCCTTAGAAGGAAATCTCCTCAATGTAGAAATGGTTTTTACCCTTCCCAGTGGCGTGGGTGCAAGCAGAGAGACGGTTAAAAAGCACCTGTGCAGTGCGCTCAATCAGTTGGTGCCCCCTGTTGAGGCAGCGGCTGTGCCCGTCAAAGCAAATGATGCTGCTGTTGAGATTGAAGCACCAGCGCTCGTAAAACAAGTAAAAGCATCGGCGGATAATCCGGCTCGACTGCGGGTGAATTTTATCGGTAAAGCCTTCCAGGTCAGCGCAAAGGTACTCAGCATTGCAGAGAGTGCGGGTTCCTACACGGTTGTATTTGACGGCGACCAGCCTGCTATTGGCAAAGCTTCGGCAACCAAAAAAATAGATCGAGCCACGGTGGTTTGTACAATGGCTAAAAATCAAGATGCCGCCGTTGCCGCATTAAAAACCAATCAACGCGCCACCTTGGTGGGTCGTTTC
Organism: Thermosynechococcaceae cyanobacterium; assembly: GCA_041752855.1. Taxonomy (GTDB): domain Bacteria; phylum Cyanobacteriota; class Cyanobacteriia; order Thermosynechococcales; family Thermosynechococcaceae; genus JAAURS01. The sequence continues at coordinate 1,750 of JBGSVR010000402.1, read as the reverse complement.
CAATCATTTGACAGCAAAGCAAACGTTATCCAGCTCCAAAACTGTATCGGGCGCTGAGTTTAGTAATGCTAGGTAGGGCACGGGGCTTCCTAGCAGATCAGAAACTAAGAATGACACTAAACCCAGCCTAAAGCTGAAATCCCCTTGGAAAGTAGGCCAGAACTTGGCAGAATAGGTGAGAGCTACAGGCACAATGTCCCGAACAGTCTCTCACCCCAACTGCTATGACGCATTCTGATCCCCCTCTCTCTCCTGAAGACCCAACCGCAGTCTCTGTGCCAGTCCCTCTTGACACGACCGAAGATCAGGGCGGCAGCACAACCCGTCAGCTTTTGGGCATGAAAGGTGCAAAGGCTGGCGAAACCAACATTTGGAAGATTCGCCTTCAGCTCATGAAGCCCATCACCTGGATTCCATTGATTTGGGGCGTGGTGTGTGGTGCGGCTTCTTCGGGACACTATACTTGGAGCCTAGAAAATACGCTGATTTCAGCGGCCTGTATGCTCATGTCTGGGCCGCTGCTGGCGGGCTACACCCAAACCATTAACGAGTATTACGATCGCGAAATTGATGCGGTCAATGAACCCTATCGTCCTATTCCATCTGGGGCTATTCCCTTGCCTCAGGTGATTATTCAAATCTGGGTGCTACTGATTGCTGGGTTAGGGGTTGCCTATGCCCTCGATCTCTGGGCAGGGCATGAATTCCCGATTTTGCTGGCGCTAGCAGCCTTTGGTTCGTTTATTTCTTACATCTACTCGGCACCGCCCCTAAAGCTTAAGCAGAATGGCTGGGCGGGTAGCTATGCCCTGGGCGCAAGCTATATTGCGCTGCCGTGGTGGGCAGGTCAGGCGCTGTTTGGAACCTTGACGCCAACCATTGTGGTGCTGACGCTGTTTTACAGTCTTGCTGGGTTGGGCATTGCCATTGTCAATGACTTCAAAAGCGTAGAAGGCGATCGCCAGTTTGGCCTTCAGTCGATGCCCGTGATGTTTGGGGTGCAAAAAGCAGCCTGGATTTGCGTTTTGATGATTGACATCTTTCAAGCAGGCATGGGCGCTTACCTGATTTACATTCACGAAAATCTGTACGCCACCATTCTGCTGCTGTTTATCATTCCGCAGATTACATTTCAGGATATGTACTTTCTGCGAGATCCCCTCAAAAATGACGTGAAGTATCAGGCTAGCGCTCAACCCTTTTTGGTACTGGGCATGCTGGTAACAGGATTGGCCTTAGGCCACCATGTGGGCGTATAGATGAGCCATCCTTTTAGATTTGAATGTCAAACCTGCTGCACCCACACCAAAGCACGCGCAGGGGTATTTCATACGCCCCACGGCATTGTAGAAACCCCACGCTTTATGCCCGTGGGTACCTTGGCAAACGTTAAAACCGTGACTCCCGCTCAGCTTGCCGAGACTGGGGCGCAGATGGTGCTGGCCAATACCTATCATCTTCACCTTCAGCCCGGGGAAGGGATTGTTGAAAAGGCAGGTGGTCTGCACAAATTCATGAACTGGCAAGGCCCCATCTTGACGGATTCCGGTGGGTTTCAGGTCTTTAGCCTCAGCGAACTGCGCGAAATTAATGATGAGGGTGTCACCTTTCGATCGCCGCGAGATGGTCACTTTATCCACCTTACGCCCGAAAAATCCATCGAAATCCAGAATGCCCTGGGTGCCGATGTCATCATGGCCTTTGATGAATGTGCGCCTTACCCCGCCAGCCGCGATGTCGTTGAAACCGC
>JBGSVR010000401.1:0-4141 GCA_041752855.1 Thermosynechococcaceae cyanobacterium | reverse complement strand
CCATTCAGTGATAATTTGATAGGTGGCGATTTGATGCAATGCGCCTTAACGTAAAGCGCCGTAAGTTACAGCATTGTAGGTCATCACAACATAGGCTTGAGCATGGTCACCACCACAGAGAAGACAAAAGTCGGTCGAATTACGCAAATTATCGGTCCCGTCTTGGACGCCGAGTTTCCCAGTGGCAAAATGCCGCGAATTTATAACGCATTAAAAATTGAAGGCAAAAACTCCGCAGGTCAGACCGTTTCGGTCACTTGTGAAGTTCAGCAGCTCTTAGGCGGCAACCAGGTTCGTGCCGTTGCGATGAGCGCAACAGATGGATTGGTTCGCGGCATGGACGTGGTAGACACGGGTGCCCCGATTTCAGTTCCTGTGGGCAAAACAACCCTAGGCCGAATCTTCAACGTCCTCGGTGAACCCGTAGACAACAAGGGTCCCGTTGGGAATGAAGAAACCTTCCCCATTCACCGTGCAGCACCTAAGCTCACCGAACTTGAAACCAAGCCTTCAGTTTTTGAAACGGGCATTAAGGTTGTTGACCTGCTGACCCCCTACCGTCGTGGTGGCAAAATTGGTCTGTTTGGCGGCGCTGGCGTAGGCAAAACCGTCATTATGATGGAATTGATCAACAATATCGCAACCAACCACGGCGGCGTGTCTGTGTTTGCTGGCGTGGGCGAGCGCACCCGTGAAGGAAATGACCTTTACAACGAAATGATGGAATCTGGCGTTATCAATAAAGATAACCTCAACGAGTCCAAAATCGCCTTGGTTTACGGTCAGATGAACGAACCCCCCGGAGCCAGAATGCGGGTGGGTCTGACCGGACTGACGATGGCTGAATATTTCCGAGATGTGAACAAGCAAGACGTGCTTTTGTTTGTAGACAACATCTTCCGATTTGTGCAAGCAGGCTCTGAAGTATCTGCGCTTCTCGGTCGGATGCCTTCTGCGGTGGGTTATCAGCCTACCCTAGGTACTGACATGGGCGACCTTCAAGAGCGAATTACCTCTACTCTAGAAGGCTCCATCACCTCCATTCAGGCAGTGTACGTCCCTGCGGATGACTTGACCGACCCTGCACCTGCAACCACCTTTGCTCACTTGGACGGTACAACCGTACTTTCGCGTAACTTGGCGGCGAAAGGCATTTACCCCGCTGTGGATCCTTTGGATTCAGCGTCTACCATGCTTCAGCCCTCCATCGTTGGCGAAGAGCATTACGCAACGGCTCGTGCGGTGCAGTCTACGCTTCAGCGCTACAAAGAGCTGCAAGACATCATTGCAATTCTGGGTCTTGACGAACTTTCTGAAGATGATCGTACCGTCGTGGCTCGCGCCCGTAAGATTGAGCGCTTCTTGTCACAGCCTTTCTTTGTGGCAGAAGTGTTTACAGGTTCTCCTGGGAAATATGTGTCTCTAGAAAAGACGATCGCAGGCTTTAAGAAGATCCTCTCTGGCGACCTCGATTATTTGCCAGAGCAGGCATTTTACCTGGTGGGCGACATTGATGAGGCGATCGCCAAGGGTGAGAAGCTCAAAGCGGAAAGTAAGTAAGAACACCCATAGGAGAACCCCATGACCTTAACCGTTCGGGTGATTGCGCCGGATAAGACCGTCTGGGATGCCCCCGCAGAAGAAGTCATCCTGCCCAGCACCACAGGCCAACTTGGCATTTTGACAGGCCATGCCCCCTTACTCTCTGCTCTAGAGCCTGGAGTATTGCGGGTACGCGAAAGCAAAGGCTGGCAGTCGATCGCCTTAAGCGGCGGTTTTGCTGAAGTAGATGCTAACGAAGTGACGATTCTGGTCAATGGAGCCGAGCGCGGTGACACCATTGATCGTGAAGAAGCGCGAACTGCCCTTGATGCAGCTCAAGCTCGGTTAGCCAAGGCTGACCAGAGTGGCGATCGCCAAGAGCGCTACCAGGCAGTTCAGGAATTCAAACGGGCACGGGCGCGTTTGCAGGCCGCTGGCGAAATCGTTCAAATCTAGTTTTACGCTAGTTTTAGAAAATCCCCTGCTGAAGTTCAGCAGGGGATTTTTTTATGGGCTAATTCTGGCTCCTTTCGCCCTTTATGGGAGAGGGGCTGGGCGTTGCCCTGAGCTTGTCGAAGGGGGAGAGGGTCATAGTCTATTCACTAGGCAGCAAGGCTGAAGTTTAGCGGAGAAGGTTTAGCAATGCCATACCCTTGGGCATAGTCCACACCAAACCCGCGCAGCTTTTCTAAAATCGAGTCATTTTCGACAAATTCGGCAATGGTCTGCATCCCAATCTCATGCCCAATCCGGTTCATGCATTCCACAAGGGCGCTATCGACAGAATCATTCATAATATTTTTGATAAAGCTGCCGTCAATCTTCACATAGTCTACCGGAAGGTTTTTGAGGTAGGCAAAAGAACTCATACCGCTGCCAAAATCATCTAAGGCAAAAGAGCAGCCCATCGCCTTAATTTCTTCAATCAGATGAGCAGCCTTGCTAAGGTTAGAGATTGCCGCCGTCTCTGTAATTTCAAAACAGATCGTCTCAGGCAAGATTTCATGCGCCCTAAACTGCTCCTTTAAGAACGCCAAAAACTGATCATCGCTTACGCTCATACCAGATAAATTGATGGCATACACACAATTTGATTCCTGAAATTCTGTGAGCTTATTTTGGGCAAAGGACTGATAGCCTGCAAAGAAATGGCTAACCACCCATCGATCAATCGAAATCATAAGCCCATAGCGCTCCGCTGCCGGAATAAACGCCATAGGCGCAATCACTTCACCCGTCTGCGACACCATCCGGAGCAGCAGCTCATAATGGGTTTTAGCACCAGAGTTTCGGTCAATAGGTATGATTTTCTGCTGATATAGACAGAAGCGCTTTTCCTCAAGGGCTTTTGTAATGCGACCAATCCAGCGGCGTTCTCCCCGCTGCTGCACCAGATCTGAATCATCCGAAACATGACTATGGTTACGCCCACGTTCCTTCGCGGCATAGCAGGCCGCATCTGCTGCGCCCAAAATAGAATTAAGGTCACGGCTCTGGGCATTAATAGAAACCAACCCAATGCTAGCTCCAATGCTAAAGGTGTTGCTTTGCCACACAAACCGGAAGCTCTGGATCATCGTCAGCAGATCGTCTGTAATGCTGTTGGCGTTAATGGGGTCACAGTCGTGCAAAATAATGCCAAACTCATCGCCGCCAATGCGAGCCAGGGTATCCGTGGTGCGGAGTCGTCGCCGCAGCAGTACCGAAAGCTGACGTAGTAGCTCATCGCCAGCAACATGACCACAGGTGTCGTTTACAACCTTAAACTGGTCAAGGTCAAGATAGCACAACGTATGCTGCTGTCCGGTTTCTTGGGCGCTAGAGATTGCCTCTGACAGCCGCTGCTCAAATTCTCTGCGGTTTACTAAGCCGGTCAAAAAATCATGACTGGCCTGCCACGACAGCTTTCGCGCTAGGGCAGAATGCTGCGTCATGTCCCGAAAAACTAGCACGATGCCAATCACCTGGTTATTGCGATCGCAGACAGGCGCAGCAGTACCATCAATGACATACTCAGTTCTATCCCGCGCAATAATTGTGCTGGAATGGTTGAGCCTTAAGGCTTTGCTAGTGTTTATAACGGCTGCCACCACATTTGCAATAGCCGATAGCGGTGAAAGTGCCTTTGTGAGACGAAAGACTTCTGCAAGAGGCTGACCCTTTACCTGTTCTAAACGCCATCCCGTAATCTGCTCAGCGATTGGGTTTAGATATTGGATAACCCCAGTCACATCCGTAGTGATCACCGCATCGCCCATAGACTGGAGAACATTAGCCGCCAGCTCTTTGTCCTGAAACATTCCCTGCTCCATAGGTTTAGTTATCCCGCAGTCGTCACCAGCTTTTGAGCAAAAAGAGCTGCCCCAATGAGTCCCACATCAAGATTGGTAATGAGCGATATGCTGATTTTCTCAAGGAGCGATCGCATTCGTCCCTTGTCTAAGAAATTCTCGATAAAGATACCATCCTGAAGCTTCGATGAATTTTTTGCACCCACTCCGCCAGCCAGATATAAACCACCATAAGGTAAGCTTTTAAGCGCTAAATTGCCAGCTTCTGCACCATAGGCCGCAACAAAGAGTTCCAGTGTTTTAGTACA
>JBGSVR010000400.1:0-1782 GCA_041752855.1 Thermosynechococcaceae cyanobacterium | reverse complement strand
GAGGCGAGTCTGTTTGCGAATGATGGGTGAGACGAGGAGGGTCATGAGGCCAAAGAGCGGGACGGTTGCCAGCGCCACAATGGTGAGCAGCCAGCTATAAAACACCATCACCGCGATGTACACCACCGAGAAGACGGCATCGAGAACGACGGTAAGGGCAGTACCCGTTAAAAACTGGCGAATGTTTTCGAGTTCGTTGACGCGGGTGCCCAGTTCACCCACGGGGCGTTTTTCAAAGTAGCGCAGGGGCAAACGCAGCAGGTGATCAATGACCTCAGCACCGAGGGTCATGTCAATACGGTTGGTGGTATCGACAAACAGATAGGTGCGGAAGCTGCTGAGGAGCGCCTCGAAAATGGCAACCCCCACGAGCAAAATCCCCAGCACGTTGAGGGTGCCGATACTATTTTGCACCAGCACTTTATCAATAATGAGCTGGGTAACGAGGGGATTCGCGAGGGCAAAAATCTGAACCACAAAGGAGGCAATCAGCACCTCAATTAGCACTTTGCGATGCTTTTTTACCGCAGGCCAAAACCAGGCCAGGGTGAAGTTCTTCTGGGGGGTTTCGGCGGTGCGCTCTAGCAAAAGAACCGGAAATGGCGCGTCATCTTCTGGGAGCAAAATGGAAGGACGCTTACGCACAATGCCGTGGTCTGGAATGCCGAGTACCACTTCTTTGGCACTCATGCGGTAGATCACCGCTAGGCGCTCTTGCCAAATGACCAGCGCTGGAGCAGGTAACTGCGTTAACACCGCAGCGGATGCCTCAACAAGCTGCGCACGGATGCCCATGGTTTCGGCGATCGCCCCATAAACGGGCAGCGATAGGGTGCCATTACGCTCGGTCTGCGTAATCAGAATTCGGCGAATGACGTCTCGTCGAAACGGGACGTTCAGGTGTTTTGCCAGCATCTGAAAACAGGCGATCGCCCCATCTAGCTCCCCCCGTCCCGAACTAAACGGATATTTGCCAGATTGTTCTGAGAGTAATGTATCTGGTTCGGGTGGGCGCTCGGGCGCTTCAGGAATGTCTGCCCAAGACAGCTCCAGCAAGGTGGGTTCAGCATTTTTGGTGGTGCTAGCAGAAACCGTGAGGGGAAAGCCAATCAGGCGCAGGGGTTCCGTGCCACGACCCAAGGGTGCGCTGTCCGATGGATTGACCGAGGTAGCAATCTCAGATTCAATAGCACTACTGCTAATGAACCACTGGAATGCAGGATTGAGCGCAGGTTTTGAACGAGGAGAAAGGGTTTGGGCGATCGCCTGGGGCCAAGCCGCTAGCGTCATTTCTTTGAGGTCGGTACTGCCATCCGCACGTTGGAGAAGCTGTTTACCTAAAATTTCAAACACTTCTAAGATACTCGGCTGCTGCTGGTACTGCTGGGCAAATCCCGGCTCTTGGGCAATGAGCTGTAGAAAGGCAGCGGCGGGTAGGGTGAGGCAGATGGTTTCTGTAGAGGCGATCGCCGTTTCAATGGGGCGATCGCATAGCAGCCCAATCCAGCCCACGGCTGCGCCAGGCTCAAGAAGCTGAAGCGTCAGAGGCGTTTCGGTGCGTGGGTCATAGCCTATCAGGCGAACTTGCCCTTGGTAAACAATCGAAAATTGTGTGGGTAAAATCTTGGCTGTAAAAATAGCTCGCCCGATCGGGTAGCGGAGGGGCTGAAACTGCTGGGCAACCTGTTCTAATTTTGCGTCAGAAAGCTGGTCAAATCCCGGAACGGTCTTCAAGAATAAAGAAATAGGAAGGGCTGGCCTGGTTAGATTTGCCGTCATGAG
>JBGSVR010000399.1:0-1558 GCA_041752855.1 Thermosynechococcaceae cyanobacterium | reverse complement strand
AATGACATCGCGCAATAAGATGAGGAAATAGAGAAACTCCAAGAAGCAGTAAATAATGCCCTCGACACCCTCAGAACAATCCCCCCTCGACACCCTAATCACACTGAAGTCCCAGTACGAACGATCGCTAGCGGAAGCAGAGACGCAAGCGAGTCACCTGAGAGAACAGCTTTCGCACGTCAATGCCCTGCTGCTGAATCAGCTTGTACCGCCGCAATCTCCCATCAAATCAGCAGAGCCAGCGCTAACTCTAGAAGAGGCGGATGCCCAAGTTGAACGCTTAGCCTTAGCACCCGCTGCTACTGAAGCACCCGTAGTTGATGCCGCCAAGCCTAAAGCCAGCCCTAGCAAACCTAAAGCCGCACCAGAACCAGAGCCAGCATCAGGCAAACGCAACCCTCGCCCACTGCTGCCAGCTTACGCGGGACTGACGCGGGTGGAGGCGATCGCCCAGCTATTGCAAGCCTCCCCAGGCCAAGACATAACCGCAGATCAAATCAGCGAGGGAGTGTTTGGACAATTGAGCGTCGCAGACCATAATGCAGAGCGCAAAAGTCTCAATACCCAACTGTACAAAGGTCAAAGCCAGAAGCTATGGCAAAAGGGAACAGCCCCTGGCACATACACGATTGGCGCACCCACCACCCGCGAGAATGCTCAACCCACGCCCAAGGCACCCGTCACGAAAGCTGACCCCCCCGTTAATCCCCCAGAAACGGTCGCTCCTAAACGAAAGTCACTGACGGTGTTGCCTGCTTATGCTGAACTGACGAAACGAGAGGCGATCGCTCAGGTACTTACAGCGGCATCCGGTGAAGTATTGCATCAGGACACGATCATCAAGAGCCTATACGGTGATCTGAGTCCTGAAGAACTCAAAGACGAACGAGTCAGGATCAAGACGGCATTGCTGACTGGGGTGAAAGACGGAAAATGGCAAAAAGCGACTGCACCCTCCAGCTACTTCCTAAAGGCAACAGGAGCAAGTGCAAAGTCCAAGCGACCAGGGCGCAACCCTGAGCCATCCAAAGAGCCAAAGCCCGAACCTGTGGCAAAAGTTGTGGCTGAAGCGGCGATTCCTTCTGCCATTACTGAAGCCCCCACTACTAAAGCCAAGGCAGTAAAGCCTAAGGCAGCACGGCAGCCAGCGGTAGGTAAAGCGAAGGCATCAAAGTCGAAGCGAACTGAGGCTGAATTACTTGAGATATTGCAGAAGGCAGATATTCAGGTTTAGTGCTAAAAACCCTAGAATGCTTGAATATTGCGGCGACCCATGTGCCAGGGGTGAGCGCAGGGAAACTGTTTAAGGAAAAGGTGGCAGGTGCAAAGTCATAGAAAATCAGAATGGAGCAGTTTTACAGAACGATGTAGTCAGTCGCTGTATCGGACTTATTCTGTAATTATGAAGCTTGTTCTATTTATTCGACTTTGGACAAATCTGAAGGTCAAATGGGCTGAACGCTATGCAAGAAAGGATAATGACGGTTTCAATCTAAAGCCCCGTCATTATCGCCACCTCCATTATGCCTATTCCTCTCACTGCATCTGAGTTTAAGAG
>JBGSVR010000398.1:0-11056 GCA_041752855.1 Thermosynechococcaceae cyanobacterium | reverse complement strand
GCCAAAAATCCAGAACCTATCACCCATTCCCACTCTGCACGGTGCAGCATGACCTGGGCAGGGACGGTCGTTAACACCGTAATGGGCACCACAAAGCTAAAGAAAAACCGATAGGAAGCTGGGTACGCCGTAATCGGGTAGCGCCCCGCTTCAACTAGCCCCCGCAGCACTTCCGTCACGTTGTAGATTTTGACAAACCAAATGCTGGTGGCTCCTAACATAAACCAAATGCTGTAGAGGCTCATAAAGCCAAACCCCAGGGGAATTAAGCTCCAGGCATAGTCTACTACCCTTAAATTGAGCTGCATTCCGGCATAGCCAATGACCGCTACGCCAAACAGCACATCGGGTAAACCCCAAGGCGAAAACGTATAGGTCGAGAGCCAAAACTGGCTGCTGATGGGCTTCAGCAATACAAAATCTAGGGTTCCCTCTTGGACGTGCTTCACAATGCGGTTGAGGTTAGGCACCAAAAACGAAGCTGATAGACCCTGCAACAGCGTAAAAATGCCCAACACAATCAGGGCTTCTTGCCACGACCAGCCCGAGAATGTATAACCATTACGGTAAAACAATGACAGCCCAAATAGGCTGCCGACCAAGTTGCCAATGCTGCTGAGCGCCGACAGCAGAAAATTGGCGCGGTACTCCATTTCAGCGGCGATCGCCGTACTCCAAAATAGCTTCAAAACCCGTAAATATTGCGATATCTCACTCGCTTTTGCCACAGTATTTACTCTATCTATCATGGCAACTCAGCCACTACAATGGGGACGTGAAAAGAGAGTACGTCAGAAAAGGGTAGGCGAGAAGGGCAATACTGAGCCATGCCATACTCTTGGGGCGCGCAAAACATACGGGTTAAGGATAGAGAAATGTTAAAACGAATTGCCGTTGTTGCAGTGCTGGTCTTAAGTTTAGCGCTTCAGAGCTGTGCTAGCCTTGGCGGCGGCTTTAATGCCTATGTGGACGCAATGGACGGCTATAGATTCTTCTATCCCAATGGCTGGCTTCAGGTGAGTGGCAATAATGGGCCAGATGTGGTGTTCCGTGACCTTATTGAAGAAACCGACAATGTGAGCGTGGTGTTAAGTACCCTCACGGGCAACCGCAAGCTCTCAGACTTGGGGGATGCGTCTACGGTAGGGCTGCAAGTCGCCCAAAAAATTCTGGCTCCCGAAGGCTCCAACCGTCAGGCAGAACTGCTATCTGCAGCAGAGCGTGAGTCAGTCGGTAAGATGTACTACGACTTAGAGTATCTGATTAAAATTGGCGATCGCGAACGTCATCACCTCGCCAGCGTTGCCGTCAGCCGAGGCAAGCTGTATACCCTCAATATTTCGGCACCCGAGCAGCGGTGGGACAAAGTTGCAAGTCTGTATAAAAAAGTAGAAACCTCCTTCCGAGTGGATTAAGCGGCTCATATTTTAAGTATTATGGGCACCGCTAACCTAGGCTGGGTAAAGCTTACGCTTAAGATAAAAGGCTCCGTCATTCCGGCAGTATTGCCGAAGGCGCTTTTTTGTGGTGGCTTTGGCCTGCTTGTCTCTTTTTTGTATGGGCAGGGTTGGATCCAAGCCTGGCCTATTTTGGGCAATGTTGTCCCCAGTATTGTGCTAGGCTTACTCCTCGTCTTTCGCACAAATACGGCCTACGATCGCTTCTGGGAAGGTCGCAAAGCTTGGGGCGTGCTAGTCAACACCGTCCGCAACCTGACCCGCCGAATCTGGGTTTTTGTCGAAGAAAAGGAATTGGGCGATCGCACCCATAAAAAAGAGGTGCTGCATCTCATTTTGGCCTTTGCGGTTGCCACCAAACAGCACCTTCGCCAAGAGCCATTAACCGCAGAAGTGCTAGATCTATTGGGCGATCATCAGGTTGCAGCCCTACAAGAAGCACCCAACGCGCCCCTCAAAATCGCATTTTGGATTGAGGACTACCTTCAACAGCAGTACCAGTTTAAGCGCGTCGATTTGTACCAAATCACCACCCTCAACGAACAGCTCGATAAATTAGTCGATAGTCTCGGCGTCTGTGAGCGAATTCTTAAAACGCCCATCCCGATGGCCTACGCCATTCACCTTAAGCAGCTTTTGCTCATTTACTGTCTGCTCTTGCCGCTTCAGCTCGTGGGCGAAGTGGGGTATTGGACGGCTCCCATTGTGGCCTTAATTGCCTTTACCCTATTTGGTATTGAAGAAATTGGCGTTGAAATTGAAAACCCCTTTGGGCACGATCACAACGATCTGCCCCTAGATGCCATCTGCATCACCATGCGCCAAAATCTAGAGCATCTTATGACCCTAGTGCCTAGCGCCTACCGTGACTTAGTGTAGGCAATTCAACCTCAAACTCCAGTTTTTGTGCTTTGAACTACGGTTTTTTGGTAAGTCAGTATGCAGTATACGAGTAGTGCAAAAATCGTTAACTGCAAACAGATTGGAGTCTTAGCCAATGGCTCATCAAATCACCTATCCAAGGGGCTGTACCTTTACAGATTCTGACTGGGATGCACTGTCTCCTTTTTGGTATCCTGTCGCCTTTAGTCATGAGGTGAACGATCAGCCCCATGCCACTACGCTGCTCGACCAGCGCCTCGTGATTTGGCGAACCCCTACTGGACTTTCCATTGCCAACGATATCTGCCTGCATCGCGGCGTTCCGCTCAGTATGGGCCACGTGGCTGGCGACCAGTTGGTGTGTAAGTACCACGGTTTTCACTATTCACCAGAGGGGCAATGTACGCTAGTGCCTGCTAACCCTGGTACTGCAATTCCTAAAAAGCTTTGTCTAAAAACCTACCCTGTCAAAGAAGCCTACGGACTCATCTGGACTTCCCTCGGCGGCGGTGAGCCGCTCAACTTGCCTAACTGCAATGAGTGGGATGACCCAGACTATCAGCAAATTTTGCCCGATGCTGTAAACCTCAACGCCGCCGCTGGTCGTCAAATGGAAGGATTTTTGGATGTGGGGCACTTTGCCTGGGTGCATACCGATACCTTTGGCGATCGCAATAACCCCGTCGTCCCCCGTTACGAAGTCTACAAGACCGAAAGCGGCATCCGCGCCGAATACCTCAGCACCGTGAGCAACTTTCCCAAAGCCATGCAGCATAGAGCGCCCCAAGATTTCCAGTGGCTGCGCGTATTCGACGTATTTTTTCCATTTACCGCAAAGCTCACCGTCCACTTTCCTGAAGAAGGTCAACGGCTGTGCGTCCTTAATGCTGCCTCGCCTATTTCAGCCCGCAAAACCCGCGTATTTTGCCCCATCTGCCGCAACTTCGACAAAGACATGCCCTTAGAACCCGTCTATGAATTTAACTACCAGGTGTTTGCAGAAGATAAAGAAGTGGTAGAAGCGCAATACCCCGAAGATTTGCCCCTAGAGATTGCGGCTGAGGCGCACATTGGTGCAGATATCACCTCGATCGCCTACCGTAAAAGGCTTCGAGAACTGGGCTTGGGTTCTGCCTACACCGCCTAAACGGAACCTTTGCCGAGGGCACCCGTCAAACGTCTTATGAAAAGCCATTCAGAACCTATATATCTTGCTGCTGGGCTGACCGAAAATAGGTTTGTAAAAATTAGAGTTCAGCTGTGCTCTAAAAAAATGGCTAGTTTTCTTCAGAATAAGGTAAGCTTTCAGTGTTTCGGAACATCTCCAAAACGTAACAACTCACTGAAAAGCACTTATAGCAAAGTGTTTCTCGTTTATAGGTAAGAGAATAAGTTTATGAAATCACTCATTCGATTAGGCTTAACCCTAAGCCTGCTAGGGGGTACTGTTGTTGGGCAGGCTCTGATGCAGCCTACACCTGCTGTAGCACTATCAGAAGCAGACGCACTAAAGCGCTTAGATCGTATTCCTGTTTTTATAATCATTAATAAGGAAGGTACTCCACTTATTAACGTTGTATCCAATCCTAAAGATAAAACTAAACAGATCCAAGTTGTAACGTTTTTTATGGGCCAGCAAGAGGCTCAGTCTGTGGTGACAACGCTCAAAAAACAAACGCCGGAAGTGGGAGGTACAGCAAAGATTGCCATAATTCCTATGAGTAAGGCTATTGATATGAAAATCAAAAATAAAGATAAAGCCGAGTCTCTAGTATTTGATTTTGTACCTTCTAAGCAGCAGACAAATGAAGCTGTAGCAGTATTAAAACAAAATGGACAAGTAGTTAAGGAAATTAGAGAAGTCCCATTGTTTTACAGTACGAGTGGCAAAGATAAAGCAAGAGGAATACTTACTATTGAGGAAGGAAAAAACAAAATCATTCCCTTCTTTTTTAATAAGCAGGATCTTCAAGGAATGTTAGATCAACTAAAACAGCAAGATCCTAAGCTGAGCGGCACGGCCAAAATCGAAGTCACATCGCTGTCTAACATCTTTGATTCTTTGCTCAAAGAAAATGGTTCCAGTACACCACAGATCGTTTTATATCCTGACCGGACAGCGATTCAGTTCGTTTTAGAACAACAGAAGGCTACAGGGGTTGCAAATCCATCTAGTAAACCCTCCACTCCAGCCAGTAAACCAGTAAATCAAGTGAAACCCATTTCTCCTACAGTACAGCCCAAATAAGCGTAAACCCCCACATGGTGCATTCAGGTTGGATCTCTGGGGAAAACCTTTGGCAGTGGCGACAATCTGCTCGGCAAGATACGTATGACTATATTTGCAACCTACAAGAAGCAGAGGGATATCTGCGAGACCTGGACTGGCTTTTAACGGCGGTTACAGGAATGGATCGCCTTGCTTTGAAACTGGAAATCTATCGAACCCGCCCAGCAATTGCTTTAGAGCGATCATTGTCTGAGCTTTCCTTTCTTTGGCAGCGTAGACTTCAGGAGAACGTCCCTGTCCAGTATCTACTGGGCAGAGCTTGCTGGAGAAATTTTATGCTTACTGTTGCACCGGGGGTATTAATTCCCAGACCTGAGACGGAGTTGCTGATTGATTTAGCAATGGGGGCTTTCCCTAGGACTGATCATGATTCAGCGCATTGGGTAGATTTGGGGACAGGTAGTGGGGCGATCGCCCTAGCCTTAGCCAAAAATTTCCCTAGTGCAATGATTCATTCGGTAGACAAGAGCGTGACCGCCCTAGAAATCGCTAAGCAAAATGCAAAGCAATTGGGTTTAATGGATCGAGTTCAGTTTTATGAGGGCAATTGGCTCGAACCCATAGCTCATCTTAAAGGGAAAATCTCTGGTGTTGTTAGCAATCCACCTTATATTCCTAGTGCTTTGATACCCACCTTACAGGCTGAGGTTTTCAAGCATGAACCTCATTTAGCTCTAGATGGTGGTATGGATGGATTAGAGCATATTCGCAAAATTATTGACCAATCCCCATACTACTTAAATTCTGGAGGAGTGTTGATTTTTGAAATGATGATGGGACAGGCCGATATTGTCTCTTCTACTCTTCGTTACCACGGAAGCTATCATAACATTCAAATTCATTCAGATCTAGCTGGGATTAAGCGTTTTGCTCAAGCATATCGAATCTAAAAATTCACTTGACTAAGAAACTAATACTTTTAGATTTTTCGTAAAAATACGCTTATCTTTCAGCTTTCAATTTTAATTTCTGTAAATTAATACCTACTTGAGGAGCCGTCTTAATAAAGAAATTTATAGGGATGCCTAAGTTAATACCTACTTTGCCACCGCTGGCGCTATTACCTTCAGCGCGTCCATGAATACCAATTACTTGACCACTTTCATTTAGTATTGGCCCACCACTCATTCCAGGAGCAGTTACGTTACTGTAAAGTAATTCATATCCTTCTGGTTCATTTCGTTGAAATCCAGATATTCTTCCTTCACTAGTTAATTGCGTAGGCAACTTAATCGCCAGCCCACGACTAGTGAATCCAGAAATGTAAATACTTTCACCTTGCCGGGTCTGCTGTGACGCATTTATTTGAGCTAACCTATATCTTTCATTACTAGTAAACTCAACAATCGCGAGATCAAAATTTGGCAATAGCTTAACACTTCTATAGTTTACGGAATGCCGACTGTTATCTGAGGTGACAATAGTATAAGTATCTTCTTGAGAAACGACGTGCTTACATGTCAAAACATAATATGAGCCAGAATCTTTGGCAATCAGAACACCAGAACCATTATTGGTTCCTTCAATAGACACCGTAACTTCAGTGGCAATTTGATAAATATCCTCTGAAGACTTAGGCGTAGTTACAGATAATGGTGTATTCACACTACGAGAAGCAGTTTGATTGCTCATATCTTTCCGCTCTTCAATCTCAGGCTGGGTAAGCTTTGGAGATTGACGCCCCTTATTCCCATATATTTGATTTTCATTTTCTGATATTGGTGTTTTCTTGTATTCACTTGGATTTAGAGCTATCTGAGAAGATGAAGACTTTTGCTGCTTCAACGCATACTGTAATGAGTATTTGTCAGGAACTAATATGATTTGCTGAATCCCTGCACTATTTTCTTTGAGCAAGGAATCTAGGACTTTAGACAGCGAAGTCACTTCTACCTTAACTGTGCTGCTCAGTTGAGGATCTTTCTTTTCGAGTTGAGCCAGCATTCCTTGGAGATCTTGCTTACTAAAATAGAATGGAATAACTTTTTTGTTTTTCTGCTCAATAGTTAGAAGTCCAGAATCTCTTCCGCCAGTACCATAAAAAAGTGGAACGTCATTGTATTGTCTAACATTCTGTCCATTTTTTCTGAGCACAGAAATTGCTGCATCAATTTGCTGTTTAGGAGGCAGAAACTCAAACACCAAAGATTCTGATTTATATTTATTTTTAACTTTAAGATCATATGCTTGACGCATAGAAAGCGAAGTTGTTTTTGCAGTCATTCCTACACTAGGGTTGCTTGATTTAAGTTTTTCTATCAAGGCTTGAGCATCTTGCTGACTCAAGAAAAATGTTGCGACTTGAATTTGTCTGGTTCTATCCTTGGGGTTCGGGATAGAAGCAAGAATAGGAATTCCTTCTTGATTTGTCACTGCAAAGACAGGAATAGCATCTAAACGTTTAAAGGCTTCAGCTTCTGGTAATGCAATGGCTATTTTAGCCTCTAACAGTAAGGGAATAACAATACTGATCTCTAGCAGACACAACATTACGCTCTTATAAATGATTTTCATTGATTTTATTGTTTATAATAATGATAAAGGCTGATTGATCTGAATTTCAAGCGATTGTGAAGTTAGATAAGAAAATATTGCCATAATTAAGAGGCTACTCTAGCCTCTCTTCTGGTAGTTTGAGCAAAGAATTTTGTTTCCATTCTATGGGCTATCTTGTACACACAAGTCTGAGAAAAATCCCCTCCTCGGAGGGGTGTCCGTAGGGCGGGGTGGGTTAGTCATGGTGCTACTGACTAACCCACCCCTACCCCTCCCAAGAGGGGATTGATGGATCGGAATGTGGCAACAACCTTTGTTAAAGCAAGACTTTAGAGCTTGTGTGTACACCATAGATTCTATGGGTTAATAAAGGATTCTGGTAGTCAAAAAATTAGACAAACCGAAGTTATGAATGAAAATTTCAATCTAGACGTAAGAGTAAGAGTGCCCAAAAGAGATTGTGAAATAACGTCTATGCCTTAGTGAAAAGCTTCCGGATCTTAGTGATTCTGAGTGTCAGGGGCGTACTGCTTCTAGAGATGATGGGGCAGGCCGAAGCCGACTTCACGCTATTAGAGCAATCGGGTTGCCACAACAACATTCAAATTTATCCAGACTTAGCTGGGATTCAACGCTTTGCTCAAGCCCATCGGATTTAGCCAAAACATGGTGATGGACACAGCGCCCATCGCTTGAATAAAGTAGCGCATAGGGGATCGCGCCAAGGAAAATGCTGAGATAATGAAAGGGCTTGTTGGAGGTAGAGCAATGACGTTGACAGCGCTAAAGATAACGTTTGAAGAATTCCTTAGCTACGACGATGGCACAGATAGTCTATACGAACTGGAAAATGGGGAACTGATCTCAATGCCTGCGGAAAGCGATCTTAACCAGCGCATTGCCTCGTACTTATTTGCACTGTTCTTAAAAATAGGGATCTCTAGCTATCGCCTGAGAATTGGGATAGAAATCGCAGTAAGTGGGGCACGCGTCTCTGTCCGTGTTCCAGACTTAGCGGTGCTGTCAGAGGAAGGGGCAGTAGCCCTTGAAGGTGCAAGTCGCTCTATTGTGCTGATGGATATGCCGCCGCCTTTGCTGGTGGTAGAGGTGGTTAGCCCCAACCAAGAAAACCGAGATTATCGCTATAAACGCTCTGAATACGCCGCACGGAGCATTGCAGAATATTGGATTGTGGATCCGATTCAGGCGCGGGTGACGGTTTTAGAGTGGGTGGAGGGGCTATACGAGGAAAAGGTATACGGAGGCGACACACTGTTTGTCTCACCGCTGCTCGGCAGTTTAGACGTAACGGCATCTCAAGTTTTGCAAGGCCATTAATCTAATAAAAGTGCTTGCGCTTATTGGAGGTAAGTCAATGACGGTAGCAGCGCTAAAGATCACGTTTGAAGAGTTCCTCGACTATGACGATGGCACAGATAGTTTGTATGAGCTAGAAAATGAGGAACTGATTCCAATGCCTGCGGAGAGCGAAATCAATCGACGAATTGCCATGTTTCTGGCAATTTACTTCAGCAAGCTGGGGATTCCATCCTATCGGTTGACAATGAAAACCGAGGTGACAACCAGCGGTCTGCGGGTTTCGGTACGGGTGCCGGACTTGATCGTGTTATCAGAGGAAGGGGCCGCAGCCCTTCAAGGTGCAAGTCGCTCTATTGTGCTGATGGATATGCCGCCGCCTCTGCTGGTGGTTGAGGTGGTTAGCCCGAAGCAAGAGAACCGCGACTATCGCTATAAGCGGTCTGAGTACGCCGCACGGGGTATTGCAGAATATTGGATTGTGGATCCGATTCAGGCACGAGTGACGGTTTTAGAGTGGGTGGAAGGGCTATACGAGGAAAAGGTGTACGAGAGCGACACACTGCTGGTTTCGCCGCTGTTTGGCAGTTTAGACGTAACGGCATCTCAAGTTTTGCAAGGCCATTAATAAACCCAAGATTAGCTCGTTGAGCGGAGCCGAAACGAGCGGCGAGACATCACTCAGGTTTTCTCGAAACTTATAAGTGTTGAAAAACGTAACACTTCTCTGGCGATCGCCCTATCCATCAAGAAGCTTCAGGTAACATGACATACAGGCGCATGTAGAGCATTAGCGATTAGAAGCACCCATACGGCACAGTACCCATGGTTAACACCCCCACAAGACCCAACGTTAAAGAACTTCACGCAAATTCAAAGACACCCGCGAAGGAAACCCTTCTAACACCGCGTTTTTATACCACTGACTTTGACGAAATGGGCAAAATGGACCTTTCCGTCAATGAAGATGAGCTGCGGGCGCTCGTCGAAGAGTTGCGCATCGACTATAACCAAAAGCACTTTGTCCGTGATGCTCAATTTGACCAGACCTGGGATCACATCGACGGTGAAACCCGTGAGCTTTTCATGGAGTTTCTAGAGCGCTCCTGCACCGCCGAGTTCTCTGGCTTCTTGCTCTATAAAGAGCTGGGTCGTCGCCTCAAAAATAAAAACCCTCTTTTGGCTGAGTGCTTTAACCTAATCTCTCGCGATGAAGCCCGTCATGCGGGTTTTCTGAACAAGGCCATGTCAGACTTTGGCATGTCTTTAGACCTTGGCTTTTTAACCAAGAGCCGCAGCTATACGTTTTTTAAGCCTAAGTTTATTCTCTACGCCACCTACCTTTCTGAAAAAATTGGGTACTGGCGCTACATCACCATTTTCCGTCACCTCGAAGCGAATCCTGAAGACTGCGTTTATCCTATTTTCAATTTCTTTGAAAACTGGTGCCAGGATGAAAACCGCCACGGCGACTTCTTTGATGCCGTTCTGCGATCGCAGCCTGCCCTCATAAACAACCTCGAATCGCGGTTGTGGAGTCGGTTCTTTTTGCTGTCGGTGTTTGCCACCATGTACCTCAACGACGTTCAGCGGGCAAAGTTTTATCGCACCCTGGGCTTAGATGCGCGTGAGTACGATAAAGTCGTCATCCAAAAGACCAACGAGACTGCGGGTCGAATTTTTCCCATCATTTTAGATGTGGAGAACCCCAAGTTCTATAGCCGTCTTGAAACCTGCATCGAAAACAACAATAAACTGAGTGCCGTGGCGGCTTCTAATGCGCCAGCGCCCATTAAGTTTTTGAAAAAGCTGCCTGCCTACCTTTCTAATGGTGTGCAGTTTATCAGCCTGTTTTTGATGAAGCCCATTCGGGTCGATCACTTACATGGTGCGGTACGGTAAGTAACGGTTTAAGTCGTTGATGCTTTAAAAAGTGCCCGTAAACTTTACGGGCGCTTTTTTATTTAAGAATCCGTTGGTTAGTCTGCCTCAATCAATACAGTATTTTTTCATTTGGCTTTGTACGCTGCAATGGGCTAGGGTGCATCTGTTTTAGTGTGAAGACCTCTATGCGATCGCTCGACCATCTGAGCATTAAATCTAAGCTCATTGCAATGTTGCTCGGGGTCAGCAGCTTTTCAATTTTAGTGACGGCTTATTTGGGGTATCAAAGCGGTCAATCTAACCTCACCAGTCGGGTGTTCAATCAGCTCACCAGCCTTCGGGCTTCAAAGGCGTATCAGATTGAGTCTTATTTCAAAAATCTCCATCACCATACCGAAACCCTCAGCGAAAATCCGGCGGTGATTGCTGCCATGCAGGAATTTACAGCAGCCCATCGCCAGCTAGAGACTGTTAAAATTCCCGCAGCGTCTGATCAAAAGCTTGCTGCCTACTATCAGCAAGAGTTTCTGAAGCGTCTGGATAAATCAGAGGTCGGCTCGCCTGTGCTGGAGTCTTACCTGCCGCAGTTTGGCGCATCTCGCTACTTGCAGTATCAGTACATTGCCAATAACCCCAACCCCGTTGGCAAAAAGCATCTGCTCGATACGGCAAAGGACGGCAGCATTTATAGCCGAACCCACGGGCGCTATCACCCTATTTTTCGTAAAAT
>JBGSVR010000397.1:0-6920 GCA_041752855.1 Thermosynechococcaceae cyanobacterium | reverse complement strand
CAACTGGTACGAATTGTTTTTAAGCTATGAATGGCTTTTGGCGACAATAATTCTATTGTTGAAAAATTGGCTAAAAGCCCATTATGCCAAGCTATTTGAGATTTAACCTGCAAGACGTTAAATCAAAATAGACAGGCACGTCTGTTCGCCAATATCAACGGCAAAGACAAGAAGCGCCACCTCACTTCATTAGTGTGGGTTGATGTCGGAAAAATAACGCGGAGAAAGTATTCATGTCGGCAAAAGTCGCGCTTGTAACCGGACAAATCACCATCAATGATGGCGGTTCATTTCTACTCACTGCTGCTGATGGGTCAATTGACGATCGCCGCGCTCAAGGCTTGTTTGTGCGGGACACCCGCCTAATCTCTTACTACGAAATCTCGCTAGATCGGCAAACGCTCACGCCCCTCACCTCTAGCGCTATTACGCATCGAGTGGCGCGTTACGAATTTACTAGTCCAGAATTATTGACCGCAACCGGAACCGTACCCGCCAAAAAACTGCTGATTAGCGTTCGGCGCGACATCATTGGTGGAATGCATGAAGACATTGATCTGACCAATCATCATCAAGAGCGCGTTGAGCTGCAATTAATGCTGGATATTCGTTCCGATTTTGTCGATCTTTCCCGCATCAAAGCCCAAAAGCTAGTGACAGAGGGCAGGATGCAAACAGCTTGGGCAGATGACACGTTGACCAACACCTATCACAACGGTTCATTTACCAGAGGTCTTCGGATTCATCCCGAAGGCGCTAGTTCCCCTGTGCGCTACTCTAACGGTCGATTGGTATTTGATATTGCCCTCGATCCGGATGAAACCTGGCATACCTGCATTAACTTCATCGCCTTAGTGGATGGAGAGGAGCTGATGCCCAAACATACCGATGCGGCGATCGATGCTACCCCCGCAGGCGAAGAAATGGCAAGCTTTCTAGCGTTAGCAACGCAGCTACACTCCTCTAATCGGCAGGTCGAGCAAACCTACCAGCAAGCTCTGATCGATCTGGCAGCACTCAGAATTCCGGTGGATGGTGGCAAACCCGTTTGGATACCAGCGGCGGGTATTCCCTGGTTTGTGGCTGTGTTTGGACGCGATCCGCTGATTGCAAGTTTGCAGACGATGGCAGTCGCACCCAATTTAGCACAGGGCACGCTGCGTAAATTAGCCGAATTGCAGGCCACCGAAAAGAATGACTGGCAAGATGCTGAGCCTGGTAAGATTCTGCACGAACTGCGACGGGGTGAACTCGCACAACTGCATCAGATCCCATCTGCGCCCTACTACGGGGCGATTGACACCACCCTTTTGTGGATCATTACCCTGTCGCAAACCTATCGCTGGACAGGCGATCGCCACCTGCTTGATGACTGTCAAATACCCCTAGAAAAGGCGCTGAACTGGATTGACCAATACGGTGACTTTGATGGCGATGGCTTTGTCGAGTATTGCAGCCGCTCCAAAGACGGCATCCAGAATCAGGGCTGGAAAGATTCAGGGGACTCGATTCGGGCTGCGGATGGCGCAATTGTCAACGCCCCGATCGCGCTCTGTGAAACCCAAGGTCAGGTCTACGATGCTTGGCGACGAGCAGCAGATCTGTACGATATTTGCGGTAAACCCGAACGCGCTCAAGCACTGCGTCAGAAGGCAGATGCGCTGTATCAACGGTTTAATGACTGCTATTGGATGGCAGACGAAGGGTTTTACTGTCTGGGGTTAGATGGCAATAAGGAACAGATTCAATCTATTGCCTCAAATGCTGGGCAACTGCTGTGGTCAGGCATTGTTCCACCTGATCGGGCAAGACAAATGGTACAGCGACTGTTTCAACCCGACTTATGGTGTGGTTGGGGGATCCGAACGCTTTCTGCCAAACACCCCGCCTACGACCCGATTGGCTATCACACGGGCAGCGTTTGGGCGCATGACAACTCCTTCATTGCCGCTGGGCTAAAGCGATACGGCTACCATGCAGAAGCCAATCGCATTGCGGAAGGGATTTTTGCGGCTGCCAGTATGTTTCAATCTAACCAGATGCCCGAATTATTTGGTGGGATTGAGCGACAGCCAGAAAACTTTCCCGTCCCCTATGTGGATGCCAACATTCCTCAGGCGTGGGCGGCAGGCGCAATTCCGTGGCTGATTAGCAGCATGTTGGGGCTAGAAGCCGATGCGCCGAATCGTCGATTGCAAGTTCAGCCTGTTCTGCCAGACTGGTTGCCTGATGTGCAGCTCACTAATATAAGTGTGGGTGATGCCACGGTTGATCTGCACTTTTGGTTAGAGGATGGGCAAACCACTTGGAAAATAGTTCATCAAGTCGGGGAATTGGAAGTGGTGGAGGGCGATGCCATCACGAACTGTCGTCCAACGTTGCCCACACCTCATTTTTGCCCCGCCACGGTTTGAGGTTTACCGAGAAATATCAGAGCAGATTCGGTCGATTTTTCTGAGCTACACCGAATTGGTAGAGCCACTGGCGTTAGATGAAGCTTAGGGACTTCCAAAAAATAAATCGTTCCAGAATAAACTCATACGATATAAGCTGAACATTCTGGCTTCGCCATGCGTTAAAAGTCCTAACCTATGCAATAGATTGAGTATGGCCTGATTATTTATTTGGAAGTCCCTTACTTGGACGTGACAGTCAACAAAAAGGGCATCCATTCCGCCACCGCGATCGCCCGTGAAATTAAGCAGGCCATTTTGCAACAGACAAAGCTCACGGCATCAGCAGGCGTCTCTTTCAACAAGTTCCTGGCGAAGATTGCATCTGGAATGAATAAGCCCGATGGATTGACCGTAATCCAGCCAGATGAAGCTGAGCCATTCATAGAGGCGTTACCGATTGAGTCATTCTATGGGGTAGGACGTGCCACAGCCGCCAAGATGCAGGAGCTAGGCATCCGCACAGGTGCAGATCTAAAGCAGCATAGCGAACGCGAACTGGCGCATCACTTTGGCAAGGTTGGACTGTTCTATTACCAGATTGCTAGAGGGATTGATGAGCGCCCCGTCAATCCCAATCGAATCCGTAAATCCATCGGCGCGGAGACGAGTTTTGACCCTGACCTGGAAGGACGAGCAATCATTGAGCAGAAGCTGGAGGCGATCGCCCAGGAAGTCCAGCAGCGAATTGAGCGCAATGGCACAAAAGGACGCACGATTACGCTGAAGGTGAAGTTTGCGGACTATCGCCAAATCACGCGCAGTCGAACAATGCTGGAGAATGTAGAAGGTCAAGACCAGATTTTGGCGATCGCGCTAGAGTTGCTCACAAGTATAGAACTTGAGGCGCAAGCGGTCAGACTTTTAGGGATAACACTCTCAAACTTGGACACCGAGGAGGATAAGCCAAGTTATCGGCAGATGGAGTTAGATTTACAGTTGACTGCAAAGCTGATGTCGCTGGATGCCACAATGGACTGGAGCTAGTGTTTTTCAACGACCAAGGAATAAAAAACATCAAGTGTGAAGCAGCCAAAGATTGAGAACTACAGAAGACGGGCGCGGCTAGGCGGATGGCTAGGTCTTGCCTTGCAGCCCATTTCATTGCTTCTTATCGGTTCGTTGATTGAGCTTGACGGGATGAGCGCCAGGGTTATTCTTGGAATAAGTGTCTTGGGATTAAGCTTTATTTTGATGGATTGGGGTATTTGGAACTATGCCAAATCAAAAGGATATGGAAACTATGTCGCAGCTTTAAGCGTTTTCTGTGTTTATGGCCTAGTAATTCTGTTATTCTTACCCGATAAGCAGAGAAATAGAGAAATACCTAAATAAACAAGTATCAACTCGAATAATGCCAACAATTTCCCAGTCCACTCCTACACCATCCCCACTTGACTTCCTCATCACCCTGAAGTCCCAGTACGAACGATCGCTCTCCGAAGCAATTACGAAAGCCAGCCACATCCAAGAACAGCTTTCGCACGTCAACGCCCTGCTGCTGAATCAGTTTGTACCGCCGCAAGCCCCCATCAAATCAGCAGAGCCAGCGCTAACCCTTGAAGAAGCAGATGCCCAAGTCGAACGCTTAGCCCTAGCCCCCGCTGCTACTGAAGCACCAGTAAGCGATACGCCCAAACCTAAAGCAGCCCCTAGCAAGCCCAAATCCGCCGCACCAGAACCAACGCCAGCATCAGGCAAGCGCAGCCCCCGCCCACTGTTGCCAGCTTACGGTGGACTGACTCGGGTAGAGGCGATCGCCCAGCTATTGCAAGCCACCCCAGGGAATGATGTAAGCACAGATCAAATCAGTGAGGGACTTTTTGGAAAGCTAAGCGCAGCAGACCATAAAGCAAAGCGCAAAAGCCTAAACACTCAACTGTACAAGGGTCAGAGTCAAAAACTATGGCAAAAGGGAACAGCCCCTGGTACCTTCACCATTGGCGCACCAACGCCTAGTGCGAAGGTGCAGCCTACGCCCAAAGCCCCCGCCACGAAAGCCAAAGCTTCAGCTAAACCTCCAGCAACAACTGCCGCTCAGCGAAAGTCGCTAACGCTATTGCCTGCTTATGCGGAACTGACGAAACGAGAGGCGATCGCCCAAGTTCTCACCGCAGCATCCGGCGAAGTATTGCACCAGGACACGATCATCCAAACACTCTACGGCGACCTTAGCACTGAAGAACTCAAAGAGGAGCGAGTCAGGATTAAGACGACTTTGTTAATTGGCGCAAAAGATGATAGATGGCAAAAAGCTTCTGCACCCTCCAGCTATTTCATAAAGGCTACAGCAGGAGGTGCAAAGCCCAAGCGTCCAGGGCGCAAACCTGAGCAATCCAAGGAGCCAAAGCCCGAACCTGTGGCTGAAGTTGTGGAGGCGATCATCCCAGCCGCTGCTGCTGAATCGGCACCCAACGCAGCCAAGTCGCGAACTTCGCTCACTTTGCTACCAGCCTTTGAAGGATTAACGAAACGAGAGGCGATCGCCCAGGTACTCGAACAGTATTCAGGCGAAGCATTGCACCAGGACACCATCATCCAAACACTGTACGGCGACCTGAGCATTGCAGATCTTAAAACGGAACGAAGTCGGATGGATACAGCTCTACGCACGGGTGTCAAAGACCAAAAATGGCAGAAGGCATCTGTTCCTGCCAGCTATGTTCTAGCAGCAAGCGCAGAAGCCCCCGCTGCTGAGGCTCCGGTCGCAAAGCCCAAGTCAGCTAAGGCAAAAGTGAAGGCACCTGCAAAGGCGAAAGCGCCGAGAAAGAAGACCGCTCCAACTCAGAAACAACTATTGGATGCGTTGAGGGAAGAAGGTTTTGAGATTTAACACTAAAAACCCGTAAAATTCTGGGTTTGACTTCAACTTAGGCTACGATTCACATTGTTTATTGTGAGGAATTTCCATGAATAAGGGTGAGTTAATCGACGCGATCGCCAGTAAAACCAACATGACCAAAAAGGATGCAGACACCATCCTAAGCGCTACACTCGAAACGATTGTTGATGCGATCGCCAGTGGCGAAAAGGTTACGCTGGTTGGCTTTGGCAGCTTTGAGAAACGTGAACGATCACAGCGGGAAGGTCGTAATCCAAAAACGGGTGAGACGATGACGATTGCGGCGACCAGTGTGCCTACTTTCAGTGCAGGGAAGCTGTTTAGAGAAAAGGTGGCAGGGGCTTAAGCTGAGCAAGATCGCCCTTCTAATGCAGGATTTGAGTTGGGCGATCGTATTGTCAGAACACAGTGCTAAAGCTTATCAAACATGATGTAGAACGAGTCAGTTATTTCAAGTTGCTTCAATTAGCTGAAGTTAATTACTGGAAAATTATTTGTTACATAATTTATAGCTTTGAATTTGCTAAATCTAAGCTAGAATTTATGGTGTCTATATAAAGTAAGTTCTATAAAGGCATCAATTTTAATGGTGAAGAAAGCGAAATCTGAAGTAAAGAACGAAGGAGAAATAATTACAAAACCATTGACTGGCAAAGCATTGCTGCAAAGGCTTAAAGAAATTCCTGGTTTATCTAGAAGTGCAAAAGCGCGTGAATGTGGCTATGTGAGCGTTGCTAAAAATGGTAATAATCGCGTAAATATCAGTGAATTCCTCAATGCCATTCTGGAAGCAAGGGGTGTTTCACTTGGATCAGATAATGGTAAAGATGGACGAGGGCGAGAGGCGACCTATCGGGTTAGTGTTCACAAGAATGGAACCTTTGTGATTGGGGCAAACTACACCGAGAAGATGGGCTTAAAAGCTGGCGATGAATTTGAAATTAAGCTGGGAGATAAGCATATCCATCTTAAGCAGATTGGCTCAGAAAGCGAGGAAGGGTAGGAAAAGAGCATCGTCTTCACCCTAAGCAAATTGACCTGAACTACAATGAAGGCTTGTAGTGAAGACGATGAATCCTTAAACTTCATAGCAAAGTGTAACTAATGCCTGACGATCAACCTCCCAGCAAAGATGAATTCCTTCATCCTCGCAGTCGATATTATGGGGAGTTTATGCCGTCAAATTTACTTTTCAATGCCAACCTACAGGAGTTTGCCACCCAGGTGGGCTATATTTGTTCGTTAGAAACAAATGGCAAGATTTCTAGTGCCGAGGCGTATCGACAGATCAAACAATTGTTTAAGAGTCTGAAGCAGAGTAAAAAGGGTCTATAGGAAAGGAAGATCAAGATAGTGGGAATGAATAAACCCGCGTATATGGCCCTGCTATAGCCCCCGCAACCAATCAGTCAAATCCCCAAGCCCTGCAAAATCCAGCAGCGCCTCACCCAAAGCCTCAAGCTGGGGCAAGGCTAGCGCTTGTACTTGGGCTTCAACGTTAGCTGGGAGGGTGCCGACGCGACGCGCGAGTTGGCGGAGGATGAGTGATCGCGCTTCTCTGACAGCACCCGACTGTTCACCCTCGGTTCTACCGCGCTGTTCACCTTCTTGAACGCCTTCTTGTC
>JBGSVR010000396.1:0-3410 GCA_041752855.1 Thermosynechococcaceae cyanobacterium | reverse complement strand
TGCCCCCAAAGGGTCAATCCCAAAATGACCAGAAGGCAGACAATTTGAAAAATGAATGAGCCTTGAATCATTAGTGCTGGCTTCTAGTCAACTGCTTCCAACCTTAAGGCAGGTACTGCTGAACCACAATCCATCCTGTCCAAAGTACGCCCAAGAATGCTGCGCCCAGTAAAACATTAAGCGCAATATGAAGCGGTCTAGCCCAGGCATATCCCCGCTGAATCTGGAGTGCAGCCCCCGCAGACAGTAGCGTAATGCTAACTACAATGCCGCCAAAAATACCGTGATTGGAGTGCCCTAGGCTGCCATATTGCCCTAAGGTGCCCACAATGCCAATGGCTAACAGCCCCAGCACTAGCATGACTAAGGTTAGCCCTAAGACAATGTGAATGGTGCGCCACGCGGCACGAGGCAGTTGGGCGTTTCGGGTATGCGCCATGCCTAAACCCGTGATAGCTAAGATGCTGTAGGTCAACAGCGAAAGACCCATTGACCAGGCTGCAATTTTCCAAAGCCACAGAAATGACGGGAGATCCATAGTCTTAAAGTTGTGAGGAGAATGCTTCTGGTCTTAATTTAATCTGTGTTGTCGGTTTCTCCAGACTATTTCATCCAGAGCAGGAGCAGATGGTCAACCCTTAAACGAGAGTCAGCGCGAGCGGCTTAATCAGAATTTTGGTATGCCTTCCACGACTTTTCTGCACCAGTAAGCTAGGGCGGTCACGCTAAGGGCGATCGCAGTATGTTAAGACTGTCATAGCGCAGCTTGGGCGATAAACTTCAGCCATTGTTTTGGGAGCCGTATGTTTTCTAAGCGCTTTGGTACGCTTTCGTTTTGCTTAGGTTTTGTTCTGTTGGGAGCTGGCTGTGCGGGTAGCCCTGAACCCTCCAATCCAACGCAGCAAGCTCAATTTCCTGGATTTGAAGTCAAGTTTTTAGTGGGCAGCGCCCTCGGTCAATTCTGTCAGCAGGCCGCAGCGCAGTACAACGCGCAATCGCCCAAACTCGCAGATGGCAAAGCCTTCCACCTAACCTGTGTGGCGCAAGGCAGTGGGGATGTAGTGACGGAGCTGGTGGGGCGATCACAGCAGCTCAAGGCAGGCACCCTCAAAGCCGATGCCCCCGAATGGCCTACGCTTATTTCGGTGGATGGCGATATTTATCTGAATCAGTTGGTTTACCAAATTAACCAAGTTTTTCCAGGACAAAAGTATATTCCTGACGTGGCGGATGCGCCCCTCATTGCCAATAGCCCTATGGTGTTTATGACCCAGGCTGCCTTAGCACCAGGGCTACAAAAAGCAGCAGAACCCTTTAAGGCATTGGTAACCGCTAAAAATCATCAGGCGCTAGATGCTTCTGCGCAGGCTATTCCTATTCACTATGTCCACACTGCGCCCACGCGCTCTAATTCTGGGCTGCAAACGCTGGTGGCTCAGTTTGCGGCAGTCTCTGGCAAACGCCCCGAACAGTTGACTTCTGCCGAGATTGGGCAGTATCAGGGTAAAGTACAGCAAATTCAGAGCAAGATTACGCGCTACGGGGTTTCAACCGATTCTCTGGCAAAGGCAATGGTGCAAAACGGGGTGTTTTGGGCCTCGGTGGGTTCTGTCTATGAGTCTTCTGTCATTGCTGCCAATGAAGGGATTCCCGCAGGGCAGCCTCGTTATGAGGCGGTGTACCCGAAGGCAACTTTTACCTCCAACATGCGGGCAATTTTGCCTAATGCGCCGTGGGTGAGTGCCGATGAGAAGGTTGCTGCTGAAAAGGTAGTGGAATATTTGCGATCGCCCCAAGCCCAGCAAATTGCGACAAACTTAGGGCTTAGACCAGGGGTTCCAGGGGTTGCGCTGGGGGCTAAGTTTACCAAAGCCTTTGGGGTGAATCCTCAAGCACAGTACGACTCTTACCGCACACCTAAGCCGGAAGTGGTCGATGCCATGCTCAAGTCTTGGCAAGAATTTGCTAAGAAACCCTCTCGCGTTGCGCTGGTGGTCGATTCTTCTGGCTCCATGTCTGGGGCAAAAATTGCGGCGGCGCAGTCTACCTTGCAGGCATATATCAATAACTTAGGGTCAAAAGAAGAAGTTGCGCTGTTTGATTTTGATAGCAAAGTACGTCCGCCAATTTTGGCAAATGGCACGGCAGCAGGCAAAGCAAAAGGCATTGAGTTTATCGCAGGGTTAAGGGCAGAGGGCGGCACCAAGCTGTACGATGCGACCAGTGCTGCGCGTGATTGGCTGTCGGGGAATTTGCGCAAAGACGGCATTAATGCAGTGGTAGTGTTAACCGACGGGAAAGATACAGACTCTCAACTCGCCCTTGCGCAATTAGAAACCGAGCTGAAAAAGAGCGGGTTTGACAGTGACCAGCGCATTGCGGTCTTTACCGTGGGCTACGGAAATGCCGGAGAGTTTAGCCCGGAGGTTCTCAAGCAAATTGCGAGTAACAACGGCGGCTACTATTCTCAGGGCGATCCGGCTTCGATTGCAAAGCTGATGAGCAATTTACAGGTGGAATTTTAGCCCCAAGGGTAGAGCCGTATGAAATGGATTAATCCGCTGTATAGCCCTGCCGCTGTGTTTTTGGGCTGCTTAACGCTAGTGTTGGGCGTTCGTTTGGCGAAGGGGCAAATTGTGATTGTGGTGCCCGTGGCGATCGCCGTTTCCACCCTCAGCGCTGCACTGCTCACCCCTGCGGCATCCAGCACCAAACCTACTCTCAACCCAAAGCTCGACAAAGAGCTGTCGGGCATCCGGCAACAAGCGCAAACGTTAGCCCAAAAAGCTCAGAAATTAGGGGCTGAGGCTCATAAAATTCTGGGAGAATCGCCCTACATGGAGCTATTGGGCACCGTGCAGTACGCCTGTGAACGCACCTGTGAACTGCCCACTAAAATTGACAGCCTCGCCCAGCGCCTACAGGGAGAAGATTCCATTTTGTCAGTGGGTGAACTTCAGCATCAGCTTCGTGAAGTGGAGAGCAAGCTTAAGGGCAGTTCGGGTGAGGCCGCTCAAGGGCAGCTCCATAAACTCGCCGAGAGCCTAAGGCGCAATATTCAGCTCGTGCAGCAGGGGCAGGATGCGCGACAGGCGCAGGTGTTGAGCCTGTCAACGCTAATTTTAGAGTCTGCTGGGGTACTTCAGACCATGCAAAATCAACTGCGATCGCTGGATTTAGAAGACAGCACCCAAACCGCTCAACTTCAGTCCCTTAGCAACGAACTGCGGGACTTCCAAGAAAATCTAGATTTACTGGTGGTGCGTTAAGGGAAGTATGGCAAAACCAAAGCAGCGATCGCTTTATCTCTCCATCGCCATGATTGCGGCGGCATTGGGCTTAGCCTATGCACCCATCCCAGGCACGAAGCACTCCGTCATCATCGTCAGCGGAACCGAACTTCAAGAGCC
>JBGSVR010000395.1:0-6260 GCA_041752855.1 Thermosynechococcaceae cyanobacterium | reverse complement strand
AGGGCAGCCTCCGCTGCCCCCATCGTCATTAAAAAGCTAGGAATGGGATCTCTGCGATAAGTTGATCGAAGAAAGCGGGGCAGGAGCATAGTAGTTCTGGCGTTGATGGGTACGGTCAAATGGCTCAATATTGATGCAATCTTTACGCTAAACCCGCTATATCGTCAACTCTAGCGTAGACCCAGCCAGGTCAATACACCTTGTCCCGTCAGGGCTTCAATGACCACTGCTACCACAAACCCAAGCATTGCAGCACGACCATTTAAGCGCTCGACGTAGTCGTTAAACCCATACTTGGAGCTAGAAACTTTAGGAACTTGCGTGGGCTGAATCATAAACACACCAGATTTTTGTGAGCGAGTTAAATTGGCGTTAAGCCTAATGTTAATTATTCTAACAAAAGACTGGATTCGCTTTGAGTGCGTAGACTAAGTGCGCTTACGAAGTCCGCCAAAGGGCATCCGCGACTCGGCACACGTCCACCATTTCAGGGCCATCATGCACCCGGATGATATCTGCACCCCCTGCGATCGCCCGACAGCAGGCCGCAGCCGTTCCCCAAACGCGCTGGGTGGGGTCGGGCTGATGGAGGATGTGACCAATAAAGCTTTTGCGTGAAGGCCCTACTAAAATTGGGCAATTCAACGCCTGAAATGCCGCAAGATGTCTCAGGATCTCAATACTTTGGGATGCTGTTTTGGCAAACCCAATGCCCGGATCGATCGCAATGTTGTGGCGAGGAATGCCTGCTGCGACAGCCGCTTCAATCCGCGCCTTCAGCCATGTAATAACTTCACTCACAACATCTTGATAGTCGGTCATCTGCTGCATCGTCTGGGCATTGCCTCGAATGTGCATCAACACAATAGGCACGCTTAATTTTGCGGCAGTTGCCAGCATGTCAGGGTCATAGGTTGCGCCAGAAATATCGTTAATGACGTCAGCCCCTGCGGCGATCGCCGCCCTTGCTACTGCCGCCTTAGTGGTATCCACCGAAATGGGCATCTCAGACACCTGCCGAATCGCCTCAATCACCGGAATCACGCGATTTAGCTCTGTCTGGAGCGATAAATCTTCTGCATTGGGACGTGTAGACTGCCCCCCAATATCAAGGATGTCTACCCCTGCTGCTTCAAGTTTTTGAGCCTGGTCTACCGCAGCGTTGAGGGTATGGAATTGCCCCCCATCGCTAAAGCTATCTGGCGTCACGTTGAGGATGCCCATGGTGTAGGTGCGCTGCCCCCAATAGAAAGGGCGATCGCGCAGCATCCAAGGCGCTAAATGGGTTGTAGTCATGCTAGTGAGGGTAGCATTAGTTTGCCTTTTCAGAACCCTTAGGTGGCGAAGGGAAGGCGGCGGCTGAAGTCGAGAGTGCTGATGTACTGTTGATCACGGCATTAGATGAGTAGCGTGAGGTAATGTAGAGCGGGAAAGCGATTGTCAACAGCGCAATTGCTGCACTCAAAAAATGATGAAAAGAAGGACTGAAGCAGGTTTGTTTTGGAGAAGCTTCGAGGCTACTATGAAGTTCCATAAGTTTTGACGCATACTGACTAATTCACGATTCAAGCGTGATTAGATTCTTGTAAAGGCAACATTTTGACCCTAATTTGCTCTGCTCTCATTAGCTGTATCTGGTATCACAAATTATGACTCAATTAGATTTTGCAGCACAGAAAATTTTGGTCACGGGTGGTGCTGGCTTTCTAGGGAAACAGGTCATTGCGCAACTGCTCAAGGCAGGCGCACAAGCAGAAAATATTTCAGTGCCTCGTTCTAAGACTTGCGACCTGCGATCGCTACAGCAGTGTGAATCTGCTGTTAAGGAGCAAGATCTGGTCATTCACCTTGCGGCGCACGTCGGCGGCATTGGACTCAATCTCATAAAGCCTGCGGAGCTGTTTTACGACAACCTTATGATGGGGACGCAGCTCATTCATGCCGCTTATCAGGCTGGGGTTAAGAAATTTGTGTGCGCGGGGACGATTTGCGCCTATCCCAAATTTACCCCTGTACCCTTTAAAGAAGAGGATCTCTGGAATGGCTACCCAGAAGAAACCAATGCCCCCTATGGCATTGCCAAAAAGGCGCTCTTGGTGCAGCTTCAGGCGTACCGTCAACAGTATGGATTTGACGGAATCTTTTTGCTACCTGTCAATCTTTATGGACCTGAAGATAATTTCAACCCCGCCAGTTCCCACGTTATTCCGGCGCTGATTCGTAAGGTTTACGAGGCCAAGCAGCAGGGCTTAAAACAGTTGCCTGTGTGGGGTGATGGTAGCCCTACACGAGAATTTCTGTTCTCTGAAGATGCGGCGCGCGGTATTGTGATGGGTGCCCAATTTTATGACGATAGTGAACCTGTGAATTTAGGCACAAACCATGAAATTTCAATTCGGGATTTGGTGGAGTTAATCTGTCGCCTGATGGCATTTGAAGGGGAGTTGATTTGGGAAACCGATCAGCCCAATGGTCAACCCCGACGCTGTTTGGATACAACCCGTGCAAAGACCGCCTTTGGGTTTACGGCTCAAGTCAGTTTAGAAGAAGGCTTGCGTCGCACCATTGAATGGTATGGTCAACATCCTGATTAGGGCACGGAGAAAGATTTGAGCGAGTATTTGCTGAACCCTGATTGCCTTGTGAGCGAGATTGGTGAGCAGCAGTTGCTCCAGCGGCTTCAGCGGTTTTGTCCTGCCCATTTAGTGGGGGACGATGCGGCAGTTTTGCCCACGCGGGGCGATCGCCACTTAGTCGTCACTGCTGACATGCTGGTAGATGGCGTTCATTTCAGCATAGGGTTAGCCAACCCAACGGTTCGCACAACTTCCCCCGCAGATGTAGGCTGGCGAGCGGCGGCAGCAAATCTGTCTGATCTCGCGGCAATGGGCGCAGAGCCATTGGGCATTACCGTGAGCTTGGGGCTGCCGCCCGAAACGCCAGTCCGCTGGCTGGATGAACTCTATGAAGGCATGACCGAGTGCCTAAACGGTTATCAGACCCCTATTTTGGGGGGCGACCTTTGCCGATCGCCCATTCTGACTCTGGGCATTACGGCACTAGGAGAAGTGCTGCCCACTCAAAAAATTCTGCGCTCAGTCGCTCAGCCTGGAGATGCCATTATTGCAACAGGGATACATGGTGCATCCCGTGCCGGACTAGAACTATTGCTTAACCCCCAATGGGGGAAAGACTTGAACGAAGAAGCGCGTACTTTCCTCAAATGTGCCCATCAGCGACCCATTCCACGCCTAGATGTGCCGCCGCTGATCTGGCAAATTGACCCGACGGTGCGAGTGGCTGGTATGGACAGCAGCGATGGCTTAGCCGATGCGGTGCTTCAGATTTGTCGTGCCAGCGGCGTTGGGGCTTGTCTATGGCAAGATCGCTTACCCATCCCTGAAGCATTTAGGCAAACCCAGGCGCTCTGCGAACAAGACGGCCTAGACTGGGTGCTGTATGGGGGAGAAGACTTTGAACTGGTGCTGTGTCTGCCAGCGGCGATCGCCCTCCAACTTCTTCCCCAACTAGGGAAACACGCCGCCATCATCGGAGAAATTACACAGGAGCCTTCTGTGATTCTCAAAGACCCTAGCGGTTTTTACCCTGATCAGGTGCTTAGCCTTGAGCGAGGGTTTCAGCACTTTGGCGATCCTGCCTCTGGGTAGCATTCCTGCCGCTCTCTATTTTACGAAGTAAACGGGAACTTCCCCAACGCTAAAAAACGGCTCCATTTCCCTCCGCTATACTGAAAACAGTCTTCTGGAGCGCCCTGTAATGGTTCGTCTTGATGCCAATCCCCTTTCGGTGAATGAGGAGATCTCTGATGCGATCGCCGACGACCTTCATTGGCCTCCTACCCAATTAGATAGCGATGAGCCACCCTTGGAAACCGATTTTCACCGCAACCAGATTGACCTATTAATTCGTCTGCTGAAATATGGGTGGCAAGATCGCCCAGACTTTTATATTTCTGGCAATCTGACGGTATACTACAACGCACAGCAGCTCAAAAAACGTGACTTTCGAGGGCCAGATATCTTTGTAGTGTTAGGGGCAGAAAAAAAAGACCGTCGCAGTTGGGCGGTGTGGGAAGAAGGGGGCAAGTACCCGAATGTGGTGATTGAGCTATTGTCTAGCGCCACAGCAGCGGTAGATAAAGGCGCTAAAAAAGACCTGTATCAAAATGTGTGGCGGGTGCCCAATTATTTCTGGTTTCATCCTCAGACGATGGAATTTGCTGGGTTTCACCTGGTGAATGGACGATATGAAGCCTTAGAATCAACGGATACTGGATGGCTCTGGAGTGATCAGCTTCAGCTATTTCTGGGCATCCATCAAGCTCAACTGCGTTGGTTTAATGCAGAGGGGCAGCTTATTCCGTTGCCGGAGGAGGTAGAGCGGCAGGCTAAAGAACAAGAACGACAAGCTAAAGAGCAAGCGCAGCAAGCGACAGAGCAAGAACGGCAAGCTAAAAAGCAAGCGCAGCAACGAATAGAACAATTAGAGGCATTGTTGAAAGCGCAAGGGATAAATCCAGACACTATTACATAAGATTGGTTGGATGCAAACACCTGAACCCACCCCGCCCTCTGGGCATCCCTCCGTTGGCGTAGCCTCTCCGTAAGGAGATGGAGGGGATTTTAGATCATTAGTTGGTGATGATGCAAACACCTGAACCCACCCCGCCCTTTGGGCACCCCTCCGAGGAGGGGATTTTAGAGGGGGAGACGTACTTTATCCCTTATCAACCGCACCTTAAGGAACTGGCGTGGGAGTTGCGCCGCAATATGACGCCAGGGGAGGTGATTTTATGGCAGCATTTGAAAAAGCGGCAAATGTGTGGGTTAGATTTTGACCGTCAACGCCCGATTGATGCGTACATTGTTGATTTCTACTGCAAACGACTGCGGCTTGCGCTTGAGGTGGATGGCAGTAGCCATGATAGTGAAATAGCTCAGCAAAATGATTTTGTGAGGCAAGCCCGTCTGGAGTCTTTAGGTGTCAGGTTTTTGCGTTTTCGTGAGGCTCAAGTCTGCCATCAAACCCAGTTTGTTTTACAAGCGATCAAAACCTGGATTTACCATCATCCCCCATAAAAATCCCCTCTTGGGAGGGGTGCCCGAAGGGCGGGGTGGGTCAAGTGCAGAGCCACCAACCCACAAAATCCAGCCCAAAATCTACCGCCATCCACCATAAAAATCCCCTCCTCGGAGGGGTGCCCGAAGGGCGGGGTGGGTCAAGTGCATAGCCGCCAACCCACAAAATCCAGCCCCAAAAGCTACGCGAACCCCGCAAGCTTTAGTATTCTCGTCAGCATGAGCTGCAACGTGATTCCTGCTAAATCTGATTAGAGAGGTAAAGTCAAGCAGAGAAAGGCTATTGGTCAATTGAGTCCCACCCTAACCCACCCCGCCCTTCGGGCACCCCTCCCAGGAGGGGATTTTTCGGGTCATCAGTATTATTCTTTGTCCGTAGAAATACTGAACTTAAAAACCCGTGATATAAAACTTGAAAAGGCTGGGTAAGTTATAAATGGGAGCAAGCAATCCATCTCAAACCTAATACTTCAACCCAAGAGAGCAAGCATAATGAACGCTAACTTCAAAGCCAAGTTTCTTCAAAATCTCGTCAGCAAAAAGAAGGGTAACGAAGGTTTCACCCTCATCGAGCTTTTAGTTGTTATCATCATCGTCGGCGTGTTGGCTGCCATTGCACTGCCTAGCTTCTTGAATCAAATTGGTAAAGCGCGTGGTTCTGAAGCCAAATCTAACCTCGGTACCATCAACCGTTCTCAGCAAGCTTACCGCCTGGAAAAAAATACGTTTGCTACTCAATTAGACCAGTTAGATGCAAGAGTTACAGGTAAGTTCTACACTTACACCGTAGCCACTGGCAGTACTGCCGGCACTTCAACCACTGTTACCACCCCTGTTGCGACCGCTGGCGGCGGCGACCTGAAGGTTTCCTCTGCTTTGGTACAGCAAAACGGCGATGTTTTTAGCCAAATAATTTGCGAATCTGACCAAACATCGGCAGCAGTTTCAGATGCTCCTTCTAACGCAACTGCCTGCGCCACTGGTTACAGCAAAATCAATTAAGTTTGTCTTCAGCTCTGAGTTTTTATACATCTAGGAGTTGCCGCCTTAGTATTAAAGCAAGGCGATCCTAGGTATAATCTACCGCTTAGCGTTCAAGATTGAACCTAATTCAAAAATCACCAGACAGGCCAGTTCTGCCTGGTGATTTTTTATGGAGAT
>JBGSVR010000394.1:0-3583 GCA_041752855.1 Thermosynechococcaceae cyanobacterium | reverse complement strand
CCACAACTTTTTTGATATCCTTGCAGCCCAGTCCTCATCGTTAGCTTAATTCAGCCCTATGGTAGCGGTTCAAAATCCAGAGCGTCTTTTAAGTGGTGCAGACTTCTTGGGTCTGCACCAGTCTTCAGCGGCAGCCCCCTCTCCTAATCAGCAGCTACTGCCCCTCAGCGCCCGTGTCAATGGAGACAGTCTTGAGGTGGGAGGGTGCAGCGTCCCCGATTTAGTAGAACAGTTCGGTTCACCGCTCTATATCCTTGATGAAGCGACCCTTAGAGCGGCGGCTCAGCAGTATCGTCAAGGGCTGAGTCAGCACTATGCTGGCGTTTCTCAGGTGCTGTATGCCTCCAAAGCCTGGAGCTGCGTGGCAGTTTGTGCCGTAGTGAATAGCGAAGGGCTGGGGCTAGACGTTGTTTCTGGAGGTGAACTTTATACCGGAATCCAGGCAGGCGTTTTGCCTCAAGATATTTATCTACACGGCAACAACAAGTCGGTCGAAGAGCTAAAGTACGCCGTTGAGACGGGCGTAACGGTGATTGCAGATAACTGGCTGGAGCTAGAAAACTTAGTTCAAATCGCGCAAGCTCATGAAGGGCAACCCCTTCGGGTCATGCTGCGAATTACCCCAGGCATTGAGTGTCATACCCATGAATATATAAGAACAGGCCACTTAGACAGCAAATTTGGCTTTGACCCCAATCAGCTTGCCGAGGTCTTTCAATTTGCCCAAAAGCATCCTGAAATTCAGTGGGTTGGGCTACATGCCCATATTGGCTCCCAAATTTTTGAGCTACAGCCCCACCGAGATCTCACGGGGGTGATTGTAGATTTGCTCATGGAGGCACAAGCCTTAGGGCTGCCCATGACGGAACTCAATGTGGGCGGTGGTTTAGGCATTCGATACACAGAGTCTGATGACCCCCCCAGCATTGACGACTGGTGCAAGGTGATTGGGACGGGCGTTACGGCAGCCTGCGCCGCGCGATCGCTCTCTTTGCCTAAGCTGCTGTGCGAACCAGGGCGATCGCTCATTGGAACCGCCTGCATCACGGCCTATCGAATTGGCAGCAAAAAAACCGTTCCGGGCATCCGCACGTATATCTCTATAGACGGCGGCATGTCAGACAACCCTAGGCCCATCACCTACCAGTCTGAGTATCGTGCCGTGGTCGCCAATCGCATGCGGGACGACGCGACAGAAACCGTCACAGTTGCCGGAAAACACTGTGAATCAGGGGATATTCTCTTAAAAAGCGCCCAACTGCCAGATTGTGTCCCTGGAGATATTCTGGTGGTGATGGATACTGGCGCATATAACTACAGCATGGCATCTAACTACAATCGTATCCCTCGTCCTGCGGCGGTTTTAGTCAATGATGGAGAAGCAAGCCTCATTTTACGGCGAGAAACAAATGATGATTTAATTCGTCAAGACTGTCTTCCCGAAAGACTGCGGTAGCTTCGTTATACAGTTAAGTTCAATTTGATCTCACCCATCACCTTGAACTTAACGGCCTTGAAACAAAAGGGAGAAGTTCAGTTCTATCGTTTCGATTCCATCGCGCGCAAAAGGTTAAGCCACAATCATGGAAGCGCTAAAGCAATGGCTGTCTGACCATCAATGGACTCAGTCTTTGTTTTTGCTGACGACTGATGTTGGCCTGGTTCTCGCGCTGACCTATATTGTGCTGCTCGTCATTGCGGAACGACGCACGCTTTGGATGGTCCGTGGGTTTATCTTTTTGATGCTGGCGGCTGCCATCAGTCAGCGGCTTCAGTTGACGCTTCTGAGTTTTGTGCTTAATAACCTCGTCATTGGCTCTGCGGTGGCAATGGCGGTTATTTTGCAGTCTGAGGTGCGCCGCTTTCTAGAGCAGTTGGGGCGTGGGGAATTACTGAACCTGCTGCGCCCCAGTCAGCGGGCAACCCTTGGCTCAGATAGCGTTATTGATGAAATTGTGGACGCCATTCGGGATCTGTCTCAAAGCCGGACGGGGGCGCTGCTGATGGTGGAAACCACCAACACTCCCGTTGATGAGCGCGATTTTTCGGTGCCAGGGGTGCGGTTGAATGCAGAGGTGTCTCGGGAACTGTTGCAAACCCTCTTTCAAACGACGACATTGCTTCATGATGGAGCCGTCCTAATTCGAGGGTCTAAGATTGTCGCAGCGGGCATTATTCTGCCCATTTCAGATCGAGACGCCTCACGGCAGTTAGGCACCCGTCACCGCGCCGCAATGGGCATTACCGAACGGGTCAATAACTGCCTTTGCATTGTCGTTTCTGAAGAGACTGGATCTATCTCTCTCGCTGAAAGAGGCGTCTTAAATCGTCCATTGACTAGCAGTAAACTGAGAGAGCTGCTAGAAAATCGACTCACGTTTTCGATAGACCGCGAGGTGGTAACGTCAGGACTGCCTCGGTTTTTACAGCGGTTTACAAAGAAGAGCGTAGGCTTACTGTCGCGTCTTCTGAATTTTTTAGTCCCTCGCAAGAAAAAATGACCGTGAACCCAGCCGTGCTCAATAGCCTACCCAATGACCTTGATGTACTGCGTCTGCCCAAGCACGTCGCGGTCATTATGGATGGCAATGGACGCTGGGCGCAACAGCAAGGGCAGCCTCGCTTTATGGGGCATCGGCGGGGGGTGGATACCCTCAAAGAAATTTTGCGCTGCTGCAAAGATTGGGGCATTGAGGCGCTGACGGCCTATGCATTTTCGACTGAAAATTGGGGTCGCCCCTTAACCGAAGTCGATTTTTTGATGACGCTGTTTGAGCGGGTGCTGCGACGAGAACTCAAGGAAATGATTGAAGAAGGGGTACAGATTCATTTTGTGGGCGACCTACAGGCGCTACCCAAGTCACTCCAGGAGGAGATCGATCGGGCGATGGTGGCAACCCAAAACAATACAAAAATTAAGTTTGTGGTGGCGACTAACTACGGCGGTCGTCGAGAAATATTGGAAGCCTGTCGGGCGATCGCCCAAAAAGTCCAGCGCGGTGAACTTACCCCCGCAGACATTGACGAAGGCATTTTTGAGCAGCATCTGTACACCAAAGGCATCAGCCACCCAGACCTACTAATTCGCACCAGTGGCGAGATGCGCGTGAGCAACTTTTTGCTATGGCAGGTGGCCTACGCCGAACTCTACGTCACCCATACGCTCTGGCCTGATTTTGACCGAGAAGCCTTTCATAAAGCACTTCAAGACTACCAGCAGCGGCATCGTCGATTTGGCAAGGTGAAATAGCAGCAATTACCGCCCAGCTTTCCCTAGAAAAAACAGAATTAAGGCCCTGCCAAAATCGCGTCTTCAATATCTTGGCGACTCAGAGAATATTTAAAGGTTCTGCGAACATTCAGCGCCTGACGCTGGGGTTCGTCATATAGAATCGAAAGTTCTTCAATGTCTAATCGAATTTCGGCGGACCAAGTTGCGCTAGTCAGATGCCAAAGATGAAGTTGCTCAACGTCTCGCTCACAGCCTCGCGCCCTCAACCATTCCTCAATGTCTGGCAGTGTGTGGTTGTAGAGCGGGGTTTCGGGAATGGGTAAAGAAGAATTCATGCTCGCTAATGCTCTG
>JBGSVR010000393.1:0-8967 GCA_041752855.1 Thermosynechococcaceae cyanobacterium | reverse complement strand
GATCGCCCGTCCAGGCGAAATCCGCTTTGCCGATGCACTCCCCAAAACCCGTTCTGGAAAAATCATGCGGCGCTTACTGCGCACCCTCGCCAGCGGCGCTGAAATTTCAGGCGATACTTCGACCCTAGAAGATCGCTCTGTGTTGGATGCACTGCGGAAAGAGGGGTGAGGGTCAAAGTTAAAGGTTATTAAATCTATCTGCTCTTAACCGTTAGCCTGCCGATAAACCTTGGGCAGTTGCCACCAAGGCACCTGAGTATAGGCATGATGCTCATAGTGGTAGCCGAAGTGATAACAGGCCAGCAGCGACAGCAAAAAGGGGCGCGGAATGGTCGTAGAGCGGTGATGGTCTGTATACCCTAACGCTGGCTGACGGTGAGGCAGGTAGGTGCCAAAGTAGAACAGATGCATCGAACTCAGCACCGAAGGATACACCCATCCCCACGCCAGATTGGATTCGGCAACGCCCAAAAATTGATGAACAAGGTGAAAGGTGACGACAAGGGCAAAAAATCGTCTCCAGCTCCAGTAGCGCGTCATAAATGACCAGTACCATGCCCAAAACCCAGTCTGTTCACCCCTAGCGTAATCGGGATCCTCTTCACTCGCTGGGAACTGATGGTGTAGCGTATGGCGACGCAGTAATTCTTTGTACGAAAACAGCCCATAGAGCCAAAGCACTACGGTGCCAAAGCCATCATTCACCGCTCGATTCAGCGGGAACGCCGCCCCATGCATGGCATCATGCGCCGTAATGAAAAGACCTGTATACAGGAGCGTTTGCCATAGCAATATCAACACTTTTCCGATAAGGGGAACGGATTCTAGGTTGAGCGAAAACGCAATGCCTACGCTGATTGCCCAAAGGCTGACCATACCAAGCGCGATCGCCGGACTTAGCCACACCTCAACACCCATTATCTGGTCGGCATCTGTCTTATCTTCATCCTGGATTGAGAAGCCTTGCATCACACCACGCACACTGTTTATACCAGAACGAGTTTACATTACTTAACGATAAACGATATCGCTTAGAAATAACTGCATAGTCTTGGTTTTCGGCCTTTAGGAAGAGCTTTGGTAAAGGAATTAGAATCAGAGAAAAGAGAACTAAAACACACTGTGAATAAAACGAGCCTACGCCCCTCTGCCTTAGGTCAGCAGCGAGACTGGATGTGGCAGGGATGGCAAACGCACTACACCTATCTGCGGCCTGCTCAAAAAACGAACCAGCCTCCCATTATATTCATCCACGGGTTTGGCGCATCTTTGGGGCATTGGCGACAAAATCTACCCTTTTTTGCAGAGCGCCACACGGTCTATGCGCTAGATCTACTGGGGTTTGGGGCTTCTGAGAAGGCAGCGGTGCCCTACAGCGTTGATTTATGGGTGCAGCAGCTCCACAGCTTTTGGCAGACGTTTATTGGTCGTCCCGTCATTTTGGTGGGTAATTCGATTGGGTCTTTAGTGGCCTTGAGCGCAGCCCACACCCATCCTGAAATGGCTCAAGGGTTGGTCATGCTGAGCTTACCCGATCCATCCCTGCGCGAAGATTTAATCCCTCAATGGTGTCGCCCTGTCTTATCTCGCATTGAGCGAGCCTTTACGGCGGAATGGATTCTTAAATCGCTGTTTTATGGCGTGCGTCGTCCGAAGGTGATTCGCCCTTGGGCGGGGCTGGCCTATGCCAGCCGCACGGCGATTACTGATGAGCTAGTAGAAATTTTGACCACACCAGCAGGCGATCGCGGTGCGGCGCGTGCTTTTAGCATGATTTTGCAGGCAATGGTAAACCCCAGGTTTGGGCCACGGGTGGACGTAGTGCTACCAACGTTAGAGATTCCGATACTGCTATTGTGGGGGCGTCAAGACCGGATGGTGCCGCCGATTTTTGCCCAAAAGTTTGCTGCAATGAATGCGCGGCTGAAGCTGATTGAGCTAGACGATGCAGGGCATTGCCCCCATGATGAATGTGCAGAGGTTGTGAATTTGGCGATCGCCGATTGGCTCACTGAGCAGCAGATTGCAGCCTAGACATTCATCGAAGGACAGCGGCATGAAATAATTGGGTATTGTTGTGCTTGACCTTTCACTTTGTCTTGTCAGTTATGACCCACCGTCAACAGCTCCTCAAGGTTAAGACAGGCGGTAAATCCCTGAGCAATATTACGCGGCAGGTACAGGATGCCGTCTCGAAGTCGGGCATCAAGATGGGGTTGTGTTCTTTGTTTTTGCGGCACACGTCTGCCAGCCTCATCATTCAAGAAAATGCTGACCCAGATGTATTGGCAGATCTGGAAACCTTTTTAGCGAAACTGATTCCTGAAGGCACACACTATCGCCACAGCACAGAAGGTCCGGATGATATGCCAGCCCATATCCGCACGGCGCTTACCCATACTTCAGAACAAATTCCGGTGAATGGAGGCCGTTTAGTCTTAGGTACTTGGCAAGGAATCTATCTATGGGAGCATCGGCAGCGTGGCTCGCTGCGTGAAGTCGTCATTCACGTTTCTGGTGAATAAATGAGTGAATTGATCAAAGGAGGTTGTAATGGCTCGGTTTAGTCCCTATTCTTTAGAACTGCAAATTACCCGTCTGTTTAAAGACGGGCAGTCGTTTTTTGCGACCGCCAAGGTAGAGCAGTGGCTGATGGAGCGGGGCGAAAACCCGCAGAACTATAAGATTTCGTTTAATCGAGAGGCGGCACCCACTGGTTCTGATCTGCCATTTCTGATTAAAACGGAGCTACAGCGCAGGGATGGGCAAGCGGTAGAAGACTGGCTCATCAAGCAGCTTCAAGAAAATGCGTAGTTAACCTGCCATATCAAAAAGCAATACTTCGGCGGAACCTGCTGCGCCGTTTTGAACCTTCAAACTATCGACCTGAGAAATCGCTACACCATCTCCCGCCGCTAAGGTTTGACCGTTGAGGATCACAGCGCCCCGCGCGACCTGAAGCCAAGCCACTCGACTCGCTGCTAAGGTATGGCTTACGCTGGCACCCTGCTGTAAAACGGCTGCGTACAAATTTACGTCTTGGTGAATGGTGACAGAACCCTCTCGCCCATCAGGGGAGCCAATCAAGCGGAGGCGATCGCATTTTTCCGCTTCACTAAAGGTCGTCTGCTCATAGCTGGGGGCAATATCCTGCTGTCCTGGCAGAATCCAGATCTGGAGCAGGTGGACAGGGTTTGTGGCAGACGGGTTAAACTCACTGTGCTGAATCCCTGTGCCCGCAGACATGCGCTGCACATCTCCGTAGCGCATCACCGAGCCGTTGCCGAGGCTGTCTTTATGCTCTAGCTCCCCTTGTAAAACATAGGTGACAATTTCCATGTCCTTATGACTGTGGGTGCCAAACCCTTTGGACGGCTGGACTATATCTTCGTTGATGACCCGCAACGAGCCAAAGCTAATGTGTTTAGGGTCGTAATAATGGCTAA
Organism: Thermosynechococcaceae cyanobacterium; assembly: GCA_041752855.1. Taxonomy (GTDB): domain Bacteria; phylum Cyanobacteriota; class Cyanobacteriia; order Thermosynechococcales; family Thermosynechococcaceae; genus JAAURS01. The sequence goes on along the minus strand of JBGSVR010000393.1, from coordinate 5,521 downwards.
AAGAAAACGTGTGGCGACTGTCAAGCCAATCTAGGGTTGCAGCACCCCGTTCCTCAGAAGGACGGACTGTCAGCATAGGGGTTACTTCCGTTAGGACGAACTGTTTTATATAGTTCCATCTTAAAAGAAAGACTTGAAGAGTAGAAGAGGGCGCAATGCCTTGCGCCCTTACGGAACGGAAGATTAGGCTTCAGGGCGAAATTCGGCAATAATTTCGTTAAGAATTTCCTGTGCGCCCTGCGCTTTCAGTTTGTTTGCTAACTCAATTCCCAAGTCTTCTGCGGTAGTCGCTGCACCCACAACGACGTCTTTAATCAGGCGCAGACCGTCTAAACTTGCCACCATGCCCGTCATTGTAAGCTGACCATCTTCAATGGCTGTATTGACCCCAATGGGCACCTGACAACCACCCTCTAGCTCTCGCAAAAAGGATCGCTCGGCTAAGCAGCGCTGCGCGGTTGGCGTATGCTCAAGTTTTTTAAGTATCTCTAAAATTTCAGGGTCATTGGTGCGGCACTCAATGCCTAGCGCACCTTGCCCAACCGCATGAAGCGAAATCTCAGATGGGATGACCTGATGAATGCGATCGCCAAACCCCAGACGATGCAGCCCAGCGTAGGCCAAAATGAGGGCATCATACTCGCCATTGTCGAGCTTCTGTAGACGAGTATTGAGGTTGCCCCGCACATCCTTAAACTCAAGGTGGGGGAAGTGGTGCCGTAACTGCGCCAATCGCCGCAGCGAAGACGTTCCGATTACGGTACCCGCAGGCAGCGTATCAATTTGGTAGTCTTTGCATTTTGGATGAACCACCAATGCATCGGCAGGGTTTTCGCGCTCGGTAATGCACCCTAGCATTAGCCCTTCGGGAAGATGGGTGGGCAAATCTTTCAGAGAATGTACCGCAAAATCTGTATCTTGCCGAAGCATAGATAGCTCTAGTTCTTTGGTAAAAAGCCCCTTATCTCCAATTTTGGCAAGCGCCACATCCAAAATGTTGTCACCCTGGGTGGTCATCGTCACCACTTCAAAAGTGCGATCTGGATAGAGCCGCTGAAATTCTCCCTGAACCCAGTGGGTCTGAACCAGCGCCAACTGGCTTTTGCGAGAGGCAAGACGAATGGTGCGAGGAGCGGTCACAACAGCGGCAGACATGGCAACAACGACTAATGAAGATAGAGAGCTTAAAACACTTTTCTCAGCTTACAGAACCGAGGGGACACTCTGTAAGGGAATGCCAGCACGAATGACACATTTGTTGACTTTTGAGTATTGACCCTGTGGTGGTCTAGGGACTGACCTGTACCCCTCGCCAGAATGCGATGTAGCCCTCAATGTTTTTGGCGGCATCCTTCGCTTTAGGGTAATACCAGGCTGCATCTGGGTTCACCTTGCCATCTACCGTAATGCTGTAGTAGCTTGCAACCCCTTTCCAGGGGCATGTCGTGTGGGTGGCACTGGGCTGGAAATACTCTTTATAGATAGCATCAGCAGGGAAATAGTAGTTGCCTTCTACAATTTCACAGCGATCGCTCTCAGCCAGTACGGTATCGTGCCAAATTGCTCTAGTCATAAACGTTAAGCGCTGCTCCTAGCCTAAACTTCAACTTTTCCATTTCAAATGAAATGTTTGCTATTCATTAGGGGAATGCTATGTAGCACGGTCGCCCTTACTGGATTATGACAGGCTTTTCCTATCATTGAGTTCACCACGACCTGTCAACGGTCGAGCAACTTTAACGACATCGTTAAGTGCAAGCAATGCGCTAGATTCTCTTTGAGAAGAGATTTAACGACAATCCAGGTTTTCATTTCGCTGATATTTCGACGAGTTCAATCCCCCAACTATGAGTCAACGTCGTCGCCAGCAAACTGTTCAGATCAGTGAGTCACAGCAAGATTTACAGTTAGCCCGCAAGGATGCGTTCAGTGCGCTGATTGTCTGGTTTTTTTTAGAAGCCTTAAGCCTCATGCTTCTGCCAACCTTTCAGATGGTTCAGGGTGCGAATAGACTGTCAATCTGGCTTTCTCTCACTATTCCATCTGGCACCATTGGGGCTGTACTCATTGGCACTAGCTCTTGGTGGGTTAAATGGACTCAGGAAAAAATTGATCGACAGGCTTCAAATAAGCAGCTTTATGTGACCTTATCTCAAGCCATTGGCTGGCTGGGGTTAATCGGCATCGGCTTACCTATGATTGTTGTGGGTGTGGAGCTTTGGCTTTCACTAATGCGTGGACCTAAGGGACTCATGTAAGAAAAGGTTAGAGCTGCTGCGGGTTTCTTGAACCAGAAATGGCTCGGAGATAGGGCTGTGGATCTTGGGCAACCCATCCAAGGGTAGATCGATAGCGCAGCTCAAATCGAAGTGCCGAATCTGCGGTACGCCCAACCTTGCCAATCACTTGACCGCGCTGGACAGATTGCCCCATTTTTACGTTAAGTGAACCCAGGTAGCCGTAGCGGGTTTGGCGACCCCGCGCATGGTTGATGACAACCATATTGCCCCAAGGTTTCTGTACACCTGCAAAGGCTACGGTGCCGTCAGCGACCGCATACACGGGCGTTCCAGATGCGATCGCCAAGTCAACCCCGCTTGAGAAGACAATCGCGTTGCGAAGACCATTGGGCTGCCAGCCATAGGCTCTCATCACGTCTGCGGGCTGGGGGAGTGGGTAGCGGTCTTGCTGCAAGAATGGGTCAAGTTGAGTGGATGCTGCGGAGATCGAGCCTGCATTAATGGGCGACCAGTTTACCCCTGGCACAAATACGGTTTTTGGGTTTTTCTGACAGCCATTCACCTCAAACAAAACATCGGGTTTTACGCGATAGGTTTTGGCGACAGACTGGAGGGTTTGACCTGTCGTTAGCGCAACTGAAATGCCGTTGTAGGGTGGAATCACTAAGGTTTGGCCTGGGCTAACCTGTCCTGTTCGTACTGTAGGGTTCATACCCATTAGGGTTGTGCTGAGTAAACCATAGCGATTGGCAATTTGGGTGAGCGTCTCGTTGGGCTTAACGATATGTTTTTGCAGCCGCTCTAACGCGGGTCGGGTCGGGCAGTCTGTGCTGGCGGGAGCTGCGATCGCCTGTCCCTGAATCAGTCCCAGCGTAATGCCTGCCATACTGATAAACCCTACGCGCACCATTTGCGGATAAGTAAGGGCTGTGGGCTTTTCTAGACTAAAATCTGGAGCGTAGGAGGAAGTTGTCATGTGCCACCTAACGGTCTTTAACTTCTCTATTGTGCCAAACTGCACTTTGAACTGGCACTTTAATCTTGCGCTCTGATGGCGTGTTGCTGCTCCTCAGTGCAGCAGCCACCCTCTAATATTGAGTAGCCTACAAGAGGCTTAATTTTTCTAAGCCTGTTTTACATGGATCCGTTTTAATGGGTCTATTCTAATGAGCCAAAGCAGTACAACATTTATCCAGCGAAGCAGAGCAAACAAGATGATGGATGGACAACGACGGAGGTTTAAGCCTTTGCGATGGGGTGGGTTGGCAATCGCACTCCTTGCTCTACAGGGCGGCTGCACAGGCATCAAGGCTCCCGTCCCATTGACAAGTACGACGCCTGCTACAACCTCTCCACCGCTGCCGCCGACATCCTCTGCGATTGGCAAAGCACTGCCCTCTAACTTCGTGGTAGATGTGGTTCAGAAGGTAGGGCCTGCTGTGGTGAGAATTAACTCTACCCGAACGGTACAAGACACCAGCACAGACTCTTCTCCCTTAGGGCGCTTCTTTGAAATCCCTCAGCAGAACCGCAACACAGAACGGGTAGATCGCGGGACAGGCTCAGGCTTTATTTTTGATGACCAGGGGTTGATTATGACCAACGCCCATGTGGTCGATAAGGCAGATCAGGTGACGGTTTTGCTCAAAGATGGTCGCCAATTTAAGGGCAAAGTGCTGGGGGAAGACCCGCTCACAGATATTGCGGTCATTAAAATTGAGGCGTCTAATTTGCCAACCGTCAGCCTTGGCAATTCTAAACTGCTGCTGCCAGGAGAATGGGCGATCGCCATTGGCAACCCCCTGGGCTTAGACAATACCGTCACGGTGGGCATCATCAGCGCCACAGGGCGATCGGGTTCTGAAATTGGCATTTCAGATCGGCGGGTACGATTTATCCAGACCGATGCAGCCATTAACCCAGGTAATTCTGGAGGGCCACTGCTCAACGCGGCAGGTCAGGTGATTGGTGTTAACACCGCAATTATTCAAAATGCTCAAGGGCTAGGGTTTTCGATTCCCATTGACTCAGCCCAGCTCATTGCCCAGCAGTTAGTCCAAAGCGGAAAGGTCGAACATGCCTATTTAGGCGTGCAGATGGTAGACCTTACGCCTGAACTGCGCAATCAGATCAACCAGCAGGAAAAGCTTAAACTAGATGCTGAGAACGGCGTTTTGGTCGTTAAGGTAATGCCCAACTCTCCTGCGGCAGCGGGCGGCATAAAATCTGGCGATCTGGTGCAGTCTATCAACGAACAGCCCATCCGCACAACGGATGATGTGCAGCAGGCGGTAGAAGCCGCTCGACCTGGTGGCATGATTACAGTTCAGGTCAAGCAACAGGGGAAACCGCGCAGTTTACGCATCACTTTGAGCAAGCTAGACCCCCAAGAACTGACCAGTGGCGATCGCCCCTAGTGCCGTAAGCGTCCCCATCAGGTGCTAAGATTTTGCAGAATTTGCGGCATACTCTTGCGGCATCACGTTGACCCATTTCACGACTCATTCCCCTACAGGTTTTCTACCCATCATGAACGCGAGCGAAAATCGCCCCTTGCGACAGACTTCTTTGGTTTTGCCGATTGTTGGCATCATACTGCTGCTCACCGTTGTGTACGATTTTGGCGTGCGGCTTTTTACCCTTGCGGGGGATAAACCAGACCTACAGCTTAACTTTCTCAATGAGCTGATTGACCGAGGGGTTATTGCCCTGCTGGGTCTAGCATTGGTCTATGCAGGATTTTGGATTAACCAGATTCTGGGTAAAGCTGTGCCAAATTCAGCCCCAGATGCGGCTGCCTCACCTTGGCGTAATTCTCAGTTTTGGACATTTATTGTTGCCAGCCTACTGGGGCTAATTTTTTTGCTGCTGATCCCGTTTCACTTCAGCACCTCCGGTCAGATTTTGAGTGCTTCAACCACCCGTGCCGACCAGCAAGAGGCACAAATTAAGTTTCAAATTCAGCAGCAGCAGCAGGAAATTCAGTCTGTACTCGCCAGTGGTCAACTCGACCAGCTTTTGCAGCGCAAAGACCTCGCTGCTGACAAGCTTGCAATTTTGCAAGAACTTAAAAAAGATCCGAAAGCTTTTGATAAAAAAGCGGCTCAGCAATTGGATGAAATGAAAAAGCAAAAGCAGCAGGCGCTTGACCAGGTCGGGAAAGAAGTGTCTCTCAATCGTTGGCGCGCTGAAATGCGGAGTTTGCTGCTTGCGCTTGGCTTTATTGCCATTGGCTGGACGGGTTTACGAGATGCTCGGTAGCGGTTTAACTCCCACAAATC